>NZ_JBKFEE010000011.1:0-83384 GCF_046503825.1 Asticcacaulis sp. W401b | reverse complement strand
TCATCCGACGCCCTTCGCTATCTTTTTGATATTAAAGGAATTTATGGATTTTTCTTTTCAGGTGGTGCCGGGATTTGGGAGCGGCATTTGATGCGCTATCGTGATCGACACAATTGATCATGGTTGCATCCAGCCAATCCCGTTCAAGCACGACACCACTCTACGCCTGTCTTGTTTTCGAATTCTGGGGACATCGATTCGTCGGGGGGCAGCGCACAATCCCCGGGTGAAATATCCTCGCTATTCCCTAATCCTACGATATCGTCCTTTCCGCCGCGAGCCAATATAGTTTATTAGACCGGCCTCTTTAAGCGCCGCGATATCACGACGCGCTGTCTTGAGGCTCACGGTCCATGCTGTGGCTATCTCTTTCGCATTGCAACGTCCTTCTGTGATTCGGTTCAAAAACCAACGTTGCCGCTTATTGAAGGCGAAGTGATCGGGGACATTTTTAGGGTCACTTTTGCGGACATGATTAGGGTCAGTTTTCAGCCCCTGCGCTGCTGCGTCGCCACCGGCGATTTCACCGGAAGCATAGGCCTCGCGAGCTCGCGCGAGCGAAATTCGATCAACTGCTTCCGTCAGTGGCGTCGCCAATGGACTCTCGATCAGTCCTAAAAAGAAGGCTCTGATGACGGGCGAGGAAACCACCAGCCGCAAGAAATATACGGTATCCGGCCCGTGCTGCCCCGCAAGCCAGTGCTTGACGGTCCTTTCGCATGCATCTGTTTGGCGCATAAGCTGTTTAATCGCGCGATGGCTATCGCCGTGCTCTTTGCGCAAAAGCTCAGCGATGGTCCGCGCATAGATTTCACGCCCACCGAGGACGCCTTTCCATAGGGGTAATTTCCTGCCCTTTTTCGGCAACATCTTCCGTTTTCTCCGCAGCTAGAATGGTGTCCATGCGGAGAGGCGGCAGAGGCTTGCCACAAACTGCGGCTTCAGACGTCTTAACTGCCGCGGTTATGTCCAGGAGTGCGTGATGAGATGAACCGGAGACTTTACGACGATAATCGGCCAGGGCAGCCGGAACGCCCCCTTCGCGCTGCCGAATACGTCCGCATGTCGACGGATCATCAGAAGTATTCTACGGAAAACCAATCCGACGCGATCAAACAATATGCCCAGTCTCGCGGAATTGAGATCGTCAAGACCTATGCCGACGCCGGGAAGAGCGGTCTCAAGATCGAGGGGCGCGACGCGCTTCAGCAGTTAATCGAGGACGTCAGATCCGGGCGCGTCGATTTCACCTTGGTGCTCGTCTACGACGTAAGCCGCTGGGGAAGATTCCAGGATGCGGACGAAAGCGCGTACTACGAATATCTCTGCCGACGCGCCGGTATCGCCGTGGAGTACTGCGCCGAACAATTCGACAACGACGGTAGCCCGATCTCGACCATTGTAAAGGGCGTGAAGCGGGCGATGGCCGGCGAATACAGCCGTGAACTATCAACCAAGGTGTTTGCAGGCCAAGGTCGCCTGATCGAGAAGGGTTATCGGCAGGGTGGGCCAGCGGGCTTCGGCTTACGTCGAACACTCATCGATGAGCACGGTGTCACCAAGGGCTTCCTCGAACGGGGCGAGCACAAAAGCATCCAGACCGATCGGGTGATCCTAACGTTGGGTCCTGCCGAGGAAGTCAATCTGGTTCGCGAAATCTACCGCTCGTTTGTTCATCAGGGATATAGTGAAAGCCAGATTGCAGCCGATCTCAATAGGAGGGGCATTACCACAGACCTCGGGCGTCCTTGGACCAGGGGAACGGTCCACCAGGTTCTGATCAATGAAAAATATGTGGGTGACAATGTTTGGAACCGCCAATCCTTCAAGCTGAAGAAGAAACGCGTCCAGAACGATCCCGAAATGTGGATACGTGCGCAGGATGCGTTTGCGGCCGTCGTCGAGCGCGAGTTATTCGAAGCGGCAAGAACAATGATTAGCGCGCGCTCCTTTCGCCTCAGCGATGAGGAGATGTTGCAGTCCCTGAGAAAGCTGTATCATCAACGGGGTTTGCTTTCCGGGATCGTTATTGACGAATGTGACGGGATGCCGTCCAGCAGTGCCTATAGCTCCCGATTTGGCAGCTTGCTTCGGGCGTATGGTCTCGTGGGTTTCACGCCGGATCGCGATTATCGCTATATTGAAATCAACCGCGAACTGCGAAAACTTCATCCTGAGGTTTTGCGTCAGGTGCTTGACGGATTTCGGACGTCGGGCAGCGATGCCTGGCAGGATCTTCAGACCGATAGGGTCGTCGTAAATGGCGAGTTCAGTCTCTCCGTTGTGATCGCCCGTTGCATGGAAACGCCTACCGGGCTCCTTCGATGGAACATCCGCTTCGATACATCATTTGCGCCCGACATCACGATCGTTGTGCGGATGGACAACGCCAATCGCGAGCCGCTTGACTACTACCTGTTCCCGCGCATCGACATGCTCTCCGAGAAGCTGCGACTTGGAGAGGAGAATGCGCTTGGGCTCGATGCCTATCGCTTCGACGGCCTCGGCCTTCTTTATGACATCGCCATGCCCGTTGCAATCGAGGAGGCTGCCTGATGCCTGCTGCTCGCCCCAGTCGGATCGAAATGATACCGATTTCCCGCATTACCGTTCTGAACCCTCGTGCGCGCAACAAACGCCAGCATCGGGAGATCGTGAACAACATTGAAGCTATCGGCCTTAAGCGACCGATCACTGTGAGTCGGCGCGATGGCGCGGGCGGGCCGAGATACGATCTGGTTTGCGGCGAAGGTCGGCTGGAAGCCTTCCAGATGTTGGGACAGACAGAGATTCCAGCCGTGGTAATCGAAGCCAGCGAAAGCGAATGCCTTGTAATGAGCCTGGTCGAAAACATCGCTCGGCGCACTCCGCGCCCCATCGATCTGATGAAGGAGATCGGTGCGTTGCGTTCTCGTGGGTTCAGCGATGCCGCGATAGCCGAGAAGATCGGCGTCGGAGCCTCCTGGGTAAACATGATCGCTTCGCTGCTTGAGCGCGGGGAGGAACGATTAGTATCCGCGGTGGAAACCGGGCTGATCCCCATCACACTGGCAATGGAGATTTCCAAGGCTGAGACGGAAGAAGCGCAGGACCTTCTTCTCGACGCCTACGAGACCGGCAAGCTCAGAGGCAAGAAGCTCGCTGCCGTCCGCCGTCTGCTAGAAATCCGGATGCGAAGCCAGCGCAAGGGGGCATTGCCAACTGGACGATTGGGAAGAAAGGGCACAGCCGTTCGCCGTATGACGGCCGCGGATCTCATGCAGGTGTATCAGCCTGAAGCGGAAAAGCAGCGTCTGCTCGTTAAGAAGTCGGACTTCACCCAGACTCGGCTGCTGTTCGTCGTCGAGGCGCTCAAGGATTTGCTCTCCAAGGACGGATTTATCAATTTACTGCGGGCTGAAGGACTAGCGACGATGCCTCGTGCGCTCACAGTCCGGGTGTCGGGAGGAGATCATGAGTGAAGAGGCAACCGACCGGGAGGATGGGCGCATACGTTTCGCCTTCGATCGTGACTTCATAACGGTTCCCGTCGCCGCCATCGTGCCACTGAAGACATTGCCGTCCGGCGCCCGGGAGAGCCGGTCTTATTCACAAGTCCTGAGTTCGATTAAGGCAATCGGTCTCATCGAAGCGCCCGTCGTCATGGCCGACGAAAAGAATGCCGGGACCTGGTTTCTCCTCGACGGTCACTTAAGGTTGGAGGTGCTGAAAGAACTCGGCATCACCGAAGTCGAGTGCCTGCTCACCGCAGATGACGACACTTACACCTATAACAAGCGCGTCAACCGGATCCCTCCGATCCAGGAACATCGCATGATCGCGCGCGCGATGGATCGGGGCGTCTCGTCGGCTGACATAGCCGCCGCTCTGAACCTACAGGTCGAGTCCGTGTTGCGGCGTTTCCGATTACTTGAAGGGATCAGCCCCGAAGCGGCTGAGATGCTGAAGGACACACCTTGCTCGATGAAGGTATTCGACATCTTACGACAGATGACATCGGTGAGGCAGATTGAAGCCGCTGATCTGATGATAGGTCAGAACAATTTCACGGTGATGTTCGCCCGTGCTTTGCGCGCTGCCACGTCCGAAAACCAACTTGCTTCGACCAAGAAAGGAAAGGGTGGGGGCAAACCTACACCTTCGGGTCAACAGATCGCCCGCATGGAGCGGGAGTTGGCGGCACTCCAGACTCAAGTAAAGTCGGTCGAGGAAACCTACGGCATCGACAATCTGCATCTGACCGTCGCGCGCGGCTACATCGCTAAACTTCTGGCGAACAATCGTGTCGTTCGCTGGATGGCAGTCCATCAGCAAGACTATCTCACGGAATTTCAGAAAATTGCTGAGATCGACACGCTCGGTTCCGTTGCTGAACCGCCGGCAGCCTAAACGCAGAGTGGGGACCCGGACCCAAAAAGCGCGGGGACCATGGGAGACGCCGCACGGCGGGGCGGATCAAGCATGGTGGTGGGAATGGCGGCGAACCCGCATGAAGCCCACCAGGCCGGTCGTCATATGGTCTGGCCGTATGAGGGACAATCTGTCCCCGGTTAACCAGGCGGGCGTGTCGAAAGCGCAGGCCGGCACGCCCGCCGTTTGCGTGTTAAACAATCAAGCATGATAAGCTGCGGTCTCGTACTCAATTCGCTTTGAATTGCGGCATTGGACACGGTTCCGTTCGTCCCAGGCGTCGAGCTCATCGACGTGGTAGAGGACAGCTTTTCCGATCTTTACGAACGACGGCCCGATTTTCATCGAGCGCCAATTTCGCAGGGTGCCCACTGAAATGCTGCCGCGATAGCGTTCCGCTACTTCTTCCGGCGTCAGGAATGTGGTTTGTGACATACATACTCCTTTGGCAGCAGTCCTGCCGTTGATGATTAGACATCGTAGAGCTCGAGAGGCATCTCCCGAGGCATTGACCAATCGGAGATCCTCGCACGTTGGCTAAGCCTCTATCGCGCACGCTCCACCACGGCAGAGCATGAACACGCCTGCACTGTCAGGGAAGTATCAATTTGGGGGCGTAGGGAATTCGGATAGGCTGGAATGTAAAAAGGCGGGGTAGGCCAGAAGACATTCTACAATACAGCTATTCACTACCTATGACTCGGAGCTTCATCGCACGGGTCTCCAGGAGATAGGTCTCCACGCCGGCGAGCAGATGCAGGCCTTCCTCCGTGATCGCCGCCCGCGACAAGCCGGGCTGAATAATTCTGACATCGAATTCATATCGATAGTCCTGCCAGCTTGCCTTCAGTTTTTTGAGAAACGCGGCAGTTCCGTGCTCGAAACGCGAGGTGCTGCCTTTTTCAAGACGCAACTTCTCACGCTTCAGCATGTGCGTGAACATTCTATAGGGGCGATCACGCCAACGTGCCGATTTTTGGGCCTGGCCACAGACCTCGTAAAGGTCTTTTACGCGCGCACCTGGTGTGTCCGCGCTGGAGTATTTGCAGTGGAGGAGGGTTACTTGCACAAGGCCTTCCGTCACACGAACGGCAACTACGTCCGCTATTTCACCCGCTCCGTCATCGTCGAAAATAAGATCATAGATGTTTCCATCCGCGAGCAATGTCTCGATCACCCGTCGCTGGACGGAATCTGGGCGCTTTTCTGGTCCCTGTGATTCTGTTCGAATATCTGTCCCGGACCAGTCCCAAGTTTCCACTCGATCTCGAGGATATGGTTCCACCTTAATACCGTCTGGTAAGGCATAGAGATGGCTGTAGATGAGGAGAGACCCGTCCCCGAAATCAATTTGAGGGGAGTCTTCACCAAAAGATTCCGACAGCGTTTTTACTTTGCCGCCAATCTTAATTGTCGCCTTCGCCCCTGATCGTTGCAGATAGCGGGCACCACCTTCCGCAAAAACGATCTCAAACTCAGCAGCATCAACATTGCTGTGGACCGAGAAACGCAGTGGCCCAGTGCGTTCATGGTCAAGCAATTCGATGTCGCATTCGGCGAATGGGACTGGGCGATCACCGAAGGTAATTTCGACGCGATCCTCGATCTGTGTCAGCAGTGACTCTGGCCAATGGATCGCAACCGGCGGTACTGCGGGCCTTTCGTTGATTTGACGGGGCCGCATGGCACTTTTGAAAACGCCATCAGTGGTGATCCCGGGATCGTTTACGGCCCGACCGATATCAGCGCACCACTCAACCCAATCGGTTAAATCGCGGACAGGTGAAATCGACCAGAACTTGCCCTTTGCCGAGCAGCCGCGTGAAGCCGGCACGCCGTCGAGAAAGCCGGTGGCAAAGACATTATTTTTGATGCGGGATTGCGACTTTGCGGTATCGAGCCCGTCCGCTACATCAACGCCCATGTACATTGAGTAACGAACACCGCGTCCCTGATGGTGGGTTAGGCCGAGATTGCGCAGAATAAGTCGGTTGAATCCGTGCAGGCATCGGAAAACTTCCTCTCCTTCCACCCGACGCGCTGTTTCGCCACAGATGACTTTAGCGAGGCGGTCGTAGGGGCCTTTAGCTGAACTGCTGATATAGAGAAGCTGTCGGTCTGGATCCCAGTGGACCATATGCAGGTCCCAGAAGACATTGATGGCATGCTGCGCCGTGGTCCATCCTGCTTGTTCTTCCGATCGAGTGACGAAAATGGCGACGCGCTGGTGTGGGTTGACCTTCATGCCGAGATAGATGCCTGGATTATACAGGTCCTCAGCTCGTAGTGGCTCCCAGGCCTCGCACGACGTTCGATAGACCAC
This sequence comes from Asticcacaulis sp. W401b, assembly GCF_046503825.1. NCBI lineage: Bacteria > Pseudomonadati > Pseudomonadota > Alphaproteobacteria > Caulobacterales > Caulobacteraceae > Asticcacaulis > Asticcacaulis sp. W401b. The sequence continues at coordinate 76,651 of NZ_JBKFEE010000011.1, read as the reverse complement.
CGCGTTCATTTTTGGTTCGAGCGTCTGAAGCGGGATATCGTTCAGATCCCCGACGAAGCCCTTGAACATTTCGGAGCGGCGAACCTGTCGGTCGATCTTTGCCGTGCTGAGGGCCTCGACCAGAGCGTTCCAGTCGGCGTCCTCCGCATAGAGCTTGGCTAACGAACGGTCGATGTCGTCTACGCCAGTATTGGCGATAACAGTGGCATCGCCCAGGCGCGGATCTTGCCGCGTGAAACGGCCAACGAACTGGATGGTAACGGCAATGCTTTTGTGCGGATCATGAAGCGCCGCGATTTTCAATTCCGGAAGATCGAAACCTTCGCCGAGCATATCGACGCAGACGATGACCCGGCTCTCGAAGCGCCTTAATGCGGCCAGGTTTGCACGGCGTTCACGGATAGACTGTTGGCTGTGAACGATGACGGGGTTGAATTCTGGGAACAGTGCGCTGTAGATCCGGTGAAGATCTTTAGCGCGCTCGATAGTCTGGCAGCGCGCCATTGCAAGATGGTTGAGGCCAGCGTCCAGATCGCCCTGAAGGACTTCACCAAGCTTTTCGGCAATCGCCAGATCGGCATCAGCTTGGTCGAGGCCGAACACGGCTTCAAAACGAATGGGCTTGAAATAGCCTTCTGACTGAGCCTTCTTGAGGGGGTAGGTGTAGATGAACTCCCCGTCAACGCGACGTCCATCCTCTCGGAAGGGAGTGGCTGTGAATTGAACGATAGGGAGCGGTGGATCTCGATCAACAAAGAGGCCACGAAACCGAGCCCAAGTCGGGGCGCCGATATGGTGCGCCTCGTCGATGAAGAGCGCTGAAGCACGCTCGGCCATTTGCTCCTGAACGGGCGCATCCGCGCGGCCGGCAATCTGCATTGTGGTGACAATGACATTTGCGCTGTCGAAAATTTGGTCGACCTCCGCGGGACTTGTCGGGATATGCGATAGGCGCATGACAACCGGATAGGAAGCCTTATCGGCAAGGCATTTCTGTTGTCTCAAGACGCCGAAGGTTTCGAACTTGGATGCTATTTGTTCCCGTAAGGCGTCGGTCGGTACCACTACCAATAATCGCTCAAACTTCTCGTGGGCATTTAGAGCGAGCATCGTTTCGGTCTTGCCTGTCCCCGTCGGCATGACAATGGTTGCCGGTGCGGTCGATCGTGTTCGGTGTGCCAGCGCTGCGTGAAGCGCTCCGATCTGAGGGCGTCGCAAACCTGGACGCGCCGGTTCATCGGTGCGTCCTTCGCGCAGATATATAGCGTCAGCCCAAGAGGCTGAGACCGTAGACAGTAGATTTATCCGCGTATCGCGATCCATTGTAGCTATGTTGGCCGGCCGAGCGTTTATCCAGCGACCTTCGCCCAGCTCCAGGGCTTCGGCTATTTGCTTTGGGTCTGTGGCATCAGCCACAAGAAGAATAAGGTCAGCCTCAAGCGGTGTTGCCGTTTTCGCGCTTACAATTTTCAGCGTCTGTCCAGACTTCAGGATCGTCTCATAGCCTGTGACGCGGCGGATAACGAAGCGACGTAGTTTACAGCGAACGCGCTGGGCTGGAACGATCAACTGACGCACGGTGCTGCCCAAGACCTTACCGTCTATCGCGAGGCGAGGCGGGAGTAGTAGGTCGACCTCTGGGTCAAAGAGGTCATCCTGAATTGGATCTGCGCTTCGCTTACGGGGAGGCATTTGACCATCCATCGTCCGTTGACTTAAACCTGTCATACGTATATGAACTATACGCACATTATGTCAATATCCGTATAGTTAGTATTCTCATGTTGGAGGTGTTTTTGCGCTGGGGTGTCGAGCAAAGGCTAGAGTTTATCGAGTTCCGCCTGTTCTGGGAGGGATCGATAAATCGCGCTGACATTACGAATTTTTTCGGCGTCTCGGTTCCTCAGGCTTCAAAGGACCTGACTGCCTACCAAGAGCGTGCTCCTGGAAATATGGAATATGACGCGCGCGCCAAACGGTATGTTGCCGCAGAAAAATTCGTGCTGCGCTTCCTTGATCCAGACCCTCATATGTATTTGTCGCAGCTCCGTGCCGTCACTGAGGGAATGGTCCCTGCGCATGATTCTTGGATCGCTGCGCTTCCGAAAGCGGATGTCGCGCTGACGCCAAAGCGCGATGTAGATATCGGCGTTCTCAGGGGGGTGCTTGAGGCCGTACGCGAGGGCGCGTCAGTTGAAGTCTTTTACCAGTCGATGAATAAGGTGCGCCCGGAGCCGATTTGGCGTCGTATCACGCCTCACGCTTTTGGTTTTGATGGTTTCCGTTGGCACGTTCGCGCTTATTGTCATCTTGAGCATCGGTTCAAAGATTTTCTCCTTCCTCGCATATTAGAGGTTGGTGTTAAGGGAGGGCCCGGCGAAGGCGGTGAGCATGATTGGCTTTGGAATAACTATTTCGATGTGATCATTGGACCACATCCTGCGCTTACGCCAAGTCAGCAAAAAGTCGTCGCCAAGGATTACGGTCTCGACCATGGCCATGGGGTACTTTCAGTTCGCTATGCGATGCTTTTCTACGTATTGAAGCGGTTGGGTCTGCTTGGGGACGCCACAAAACAGAGTGCCCATACCCAGCATATAGTGACCATTAATCGCAAAGAGACCGAAGCGGCGCTTGAAAAAGCGGAGCTTCAGCTTTGAATGGGTTGAGCGAGGGCAACTGATGGCTGCGCGGCTTGAAGACATTAAAAACGGTGCATCAGTGCGGGGTATAGCCTCCGCTCAGGCTGTGCATGTCATTTCGGTGGAGTGGATCGGCGATCAGGCGGTCAGCGTCGTCTATCGCGATCACAATGGCAATGTTGCTGAGTCGGTCCTCTACCGCGACGATGAGCATCGGCTCGATGTCGAACAGAATGGACGCCCTTGGTCGTTCGACGCTGACGGCGCTCTGTTGCGCCTGGTAACGGAAGCCAACCGCATCAAGCTAGCCCATTATTTCGACCCGTATCTGGCGATTCACACCAGTTTGGTCGATCCGCTGCCGCACCAGATTTCAGCGGTCTATGGCGAGATGCTACCTCGGCAGCCGCTTCGCTTTCTGCTCGCCGACGATCCCGGCGCCGGCAAGACGATCATGGCCGGGTTGCTGATGAAGGAGCTGATCGCCCGCAGCGATCTCGAACGCTGCCTCGTCGTCGCGCCGGGCAGCCTGGTCGAGCAATGGCAGGACGAACTCGGCCAGAAATTCAATCTCGAGTTCGATATCCTCTCCCGCGACATGATCGAGAACTCGCGGTCGGGTAATCCGTTCAGCGACCGGGATCGGCTGATTGTCCGCCTCGACGTGCTGGCGCGCAACGAGGAGCTTCAAGAGAAGCTCATGAGCGCGCGAGAATGGGATCTGATTATCTGCGACGAAGCCCACCGCATGTCCGCCACCTATTTCGGCGGCGAGGTCAAATATACGCGGCGCTATCAGGTGGGCCAGAAGCTCGGACAGGTCTGCCGGCACCTGCTGTTGATGTCGGCGACGCCGCACAATGGCAAGGAGGAGGATTTCCAGCTCTTCATGGCCTTGCTCGACGGCGATCGGTTCGAGGGCCGGTTCCGCGATGGTGTCCACTATGCCGACACCGAAGACATGATGCGGAGGCTGACCAAAGAGGAACTGCTCAAGTTCGATGGCCGGCCGCTGTTCCCTGAGCGGCGGGCGCGCACGGTCAAATATCAGCTCTCGGAGGGGGAGGCCGCGCTCTACACCGCGGTCACGGAATATGTGCGCACGGAGATGAACCGCGTACAGCGCTTCGCGGAGGGCGACGGGAAGAAGCGCAACAATGTCGGCTTCGCCTTGCAGATCCTCCAGCGGCGCCTCGCCTCATCACCGGCCGCAATCTACCAGTCCCTAAAACGCCGCCGCGAACGGCTGGAAAACGAACTGGGCGAAGCCCGCCTTGCCGCCAAGGGCCGCCGGGCAGGTACGAACGAGCCGACGATCAATACCGACATGCTCGGCAACATCGAGGAATATGGCCAGGAGGAGATCGACGAGCTTGAGGACTTGATCTCGACGGGCGCGACGACGGCCGAGACGGTCGAGCAACTTGCCCTGGAAGTCGAGACCCTGAAGGGCTTGGAGACTATGGCGCTCGGTGTTCTCCGTTCCGGCGTGGATACAAAGTGGAGTCAGCTCAACCGTATCCTCGATGACGATCTGATGGTTGACGCCGCTGGCAATCGCCGCAAGCTGATCATTTTCACCGAGCCCAAGGACACGCTGCACTACTTGCTCGACAAGGTCAGGGCGCGGCTCGGCAATCCCGAGGCGGTCGAGGTGATCCACGGCGGCGTGTCGCGCGAAGAACGGCGCAAGGTCGTAGAGCGCTTCATGCAGGACAAGGACATGCTGGTCCTGATCGCCAACGACGCGGCCGGTGAAGGCGTGAACCTTCAGCGCGGCCACCTGATGGTCAATTACGACCTGCCGTGGAACCCGAACAAGATCGAGCAACGGTTCGGCCGCATCCATCGCATCGGTCAGACAGAGGTGTGCCACCTGTGGAATCTCGTCGCGGCCGATACGCGCGAGGGCGAGGTCTACGCCCGGCTGCTCGAAAAGCTGGAAGCCGCGCGCGAGGCGCTGGGCGGCCGCGTCTATGACGTGCTCGGCGAATTGTTCGACGGCGTGGCGCTCAAGGATCTGTTGTTCGAGGCGATCCAGTATGGCGAGCGGGAAGAGGTCAAGGCCCGCCTGTTCCAGCAGGTCGATGGCGCCGTCGACCAGGCGAACCTGCTTGAGCTTCTGCGCCGCCGCGCCCTGACCAACGACACGATGCCGGAGGCCAAGGTCGAGGAACTGCGCCTTGAAATGGAGCGCGCCGAAGCGTTGCGCCTGCAGCCGCATCACATCCAGAGCTTCTTCGTCGAGGCGTTCCAGCATCTGGGCGGCCGGATCAAGCGCCGTGAAGAAGGGCGCTGGGAGGTCACTCATGTACCTGTGCGTATCCGTGAGCGGGACCGCCAGATCGGAACCGGCGCGCCGCTTCAGACGCAGTATGAGCGGATCTGCTTCGAGAAAGACAAGATCAACCAGCAGCCGGTCGCGGCATTCGTCTGCCCAGGCCATCCGCTGCTCGAAGCCGTGATCAGCCTTATCCGCGAGCAGTATGAGCAGATCATGCGGCAGGGTGCGATCCTGGTGGACGATACCGATGCGGGCGACACGCTGTCGGCGATTTTCCTGCTGGAGCACACCGTTCAGGACGGCCGCGTCACCAGTGTCGGCAAGCCGCATGTGATTTCACAGCGGCTCCAGTTCGCGGCCATCGACAAGGCTGGAAACACGGTCAACGCCGGCATCGCGCCGCATTTGAATCTGCGCCCCGCCAAACCGGAGGAGGTTGCCAGCGTGCGCGACCATCTGGACGAGAGCTGGCTGACGACGGACCTGGAGAAGACTGCGATCCGGTTTGCGACGGTCGAGCTGGCGCAAGGTCATGTCGCCGAGGTCAAGGCGCGGCGCCTGCCTGAGATCGAAAAGGTTGAGCGCGAGGTGCGCGCCCGGCTCAAGAAGGAAATCAACTACTGGGATTCGCGCGCCTTCGAGCTGAAGGAGGAGGAACGGGCCGGCAAGAAGACGCGGGTGAACTGGCAGAATGCCCAGCGCCGGGCCGAAGACCTTGCGGAACGGCAGAAGCGCCGCATGGACCAGCTTGAGAGGGAGCGGTTCATCTCATCGCAGCCGCCGCGCGTGCGGGGCGGCATGGTCGTTATTCCGCGCGGACTGCTGGAGGCGCGTCAAGCACCTATTATTTCCAACCATTTCGCAGAAGATCCGGCCGCGCGCAGGGCGATCGAACTTGCGGCGATGTCAGCGGTCATGGCGGCAGAGCGGGACTTGGGGAATGCCCCGGTCGATGTCTCCGCACAAAAGATTGGGTACGACATCGTCTCCCACGATCCAAAGTCGGGGCATTTGCGCTTCATTGAGGTCAAGGGACGCATCGACGGTGCAGACAGCGTGATGGTGACGCGGCAGGAGATCATCACCTCCTTGCATGAACCAGATAAGTTCATACTAGCAGTTGTATCGGTCGGAAGCGGTTTTGCTCAAGTGCCGCGCTATGTGCGCGGCCCGCTCGTGGATCGGGAGCCGTCGTTTATGGAAACGGCAGTTCAGTTCGATTTGAGGCGCTTGCTGGAACGGTCGGAGCAGCCTCAATGACGATGCATCCCTTGTTGGCTCTGACGCCGTGGTTTTCCTTGCCTGTCAATATTGCCAAAGCGTTCACTGCGAATAGCAGTCTACCCGTGCATGAGCTTGATAAGGCAAAGGTTCAGACGCCGCGCGCCCACGTTCGACCATTTCCCGATGCCTGCGGGGTTGTCAGCTTCAGCGCATGGCGGTTAGCACATGCCATCAAGAAAGCAGACTGCTTGCGGTGGCCCTCGGCACCCCAGCTTTGGGCAGGTGCAACAGGCTTCCTGCTTGAGAATGGCCATCTTTTCGATTGGGGCAAGGTCGGATTCTCCCTGCATGACGGCATGGCAAGTTACTATGCTGATTTCAGCAGTTCAGGATTGGCCGGGCGTATTGGGCAGGGCATGGCCATTCTTCTTCTGGAAGAGAAGGGTTACGCCTATGTCGGTCGCTTTGAGACCGAATGGAAACAGCGAGCGGCGACCCAAAACAAGGCTTGGCCGGCAGGGAAAGAGAAGGCTCCCGATTTCATCGCCGAAAATACCCAAAAAGAGTGGATTCTCGCCGAATCTAAAGGTGGATTTGCTGGTCCCGACAGCAAGCCGAATATCAAGGCAGCGCTAAACGAAGGCCTAAAACAACTTGATGGCTGGGATAAACACATTTTTCCGCAACCGAAGAAGAGCTTCGCGATAGGTACGTTTTTGCGCGAAAGCAATGATGGCTCTGACGAAAAATCGCTGATCGCATTTGTCGACCCAGAGTCGGAGACACCGGAAAATCCCGTTGAGTTTCCTGCGGACACTGTACGCCGAGCAAACTATGCTGCTTGGCTCGACGCTATGGATTTCAGTGAGGCTGCGGACCGACTGAGAATCGGCGCCTACTCCGCCGACCGTCGCCGTCAGACCGTCCCGGTGATCTCGCTCGGTGGTCGTGAATTCGTTGTCCGCATCACATCCATTCTGCCGAAGTCCCCAGGTCTCTCAAGCCGTGAGTTTTGGGAGGATTTTCACGATCTGCCTTATCTTCTCTTCAAATTACCTCGGGACGGTTTCCGGATTGAAGTAATTGGGTTGGATCTGAAGGTATTTGAGTCTTTGGTTGGCGTCGATTCGACGAAGACATCTGACAGACTGATGGAATTCAGTCCTCAGCAAACACAGGATGCGACGTTCGATCTGGAGGGCGGCGCATTCACTGGAAGTATTTTCTCAGATGGGTCGCTGCTCGGTGAATTACGTCACAGTCGTGCAGGCAGTGGCGTCCCAAATTTTGAATGGATAGAGGTGGAATTGTGACGACCTATAAAAAGAAACTCATTGAAGTCGCGATCCCGCTCGAAGCGATCAACGCCGCCTCCGCTCGCGAGAAGTCGATCCGGCATGGGCATCCATCGACTTTGCATCTGTGGTGGGCGCGACGGCCGTTGGCGGCTTGCCGGGCCGTGTTGTTCGCACAGCTTGTCGATGATCCGTCGAGCGACCTGGAAAAATTCCCCACCCATGAAGCGCAGGAGGCCGAACGCAAGCGCCTGTTCGGCATCATCGAGGAATTGGTGCAATGGGAGAACTCGACCAACGAGGAGGTGCTGGAACGCGCCCGCGCCGAAATCCGCAAGAGCTGCGGCGGTGAACTGCCTCCGGTCTATGACCCGTTCTCGGGCGGCGGGTCGATACCGTTAGAGGCGCAGCGTCTCGGTCTGCCTGCCTATGGGTCCGACCTGAATCCGGTTGCCGTGATGATCGGCAAGGCAATGATCGAGATCCCGCCGAAGTTTAGGGAGAAAGAGCCGATCCATCCCGGCGCGAAGGATCGGCAATTCTACCGCAACGCCGAGGGTCTGGCGGAGGACGTCAAATATTATGGCGAGTGGATGCGCGAGAAGGCGTGGGGGCGTATCGGGCATCTCTACCCACAGGTGGATCTGCCGAAGGAGCATGGTGGCGGCAAAGGGACCGTAATTGCCTGGATCTGGACGCGGACAGTGCCAAGTCCAGATCCAGCGTTCGCGGATGTGCAGGTGCCGATTGCGTCGAGTTTCTTGCTAAGCTCGAAGACCGGGAAAGAGGCTTGGGTTGAGCCGATCGTTGATCGACATTCCAGAACAATCTCTTATCGGCTTAGATACGGCGGCACGAAGGCTGAAATTGCCAACGCGAAAGAGGGGACTAAGGCTGGGCGTGCTGTCTTTCGGTGCCTTTTCTCAGATACACCGATTTCAGGGGCCTACGTCGATAAGCAGGCCGGTGCCGGCAAGATGGGCCAATCGCTTATGGCGATTGTTGCTGAAGGTAAAGGCGGCAGAATTTATGTAGGTGCAGGTGCTCTCGAACAGTCAGAGGCTATAAATTCTGCATCAGAATTGGTGCGAACATTCGATGCGACTCACTTGGAAGTTCCATGTCGCGGCACGTTTGCCAGTAACGCTCAAGGCCGGCGATATGGGTTCAATACTTTCGCAGATTATTTTACAGATCGCCAAAGGGTTGCGCTGCTGACGTTTGGCGAGTTGCTCAAGGATGTCAGGAGGGAAATTCAAAGCGCCGCTGAAGCGAAGGGGCTAAATCCAGGGAAAGAACAGCTCGTGAATGGTGCAAGCGGGGCCTTCGCGTATGCTGAAGCAGTCAGCATCTATCTTGCCTTCGCTATTTCAAAACTAACAAACTTAGGATCAAGCGTCACCAGTTGGATGAGTGATCGCGGTGCTCTGCGAGAAACCTTCGCGCGCCAAGGAATTCCAATGGCCTGGGATTTCGCTGAGGTTAACTTCTTCTCCGACTCGGCAGGAAATTGGCTTACGCCTATCGATAAAATCTCGAAGGTGGTTGCGGAACTTCCAACCGAGCACAATGGAACACTATATCAGTCATCGGCAACGGAAGCGCCTTATCCGGCGGGGGTGGTTATTTCTACTGATCCGCCATACTATGACAATATCGAATATGCAGATCTCTCAGATTTCTTTTTCGTTTGGCTGCGCCGGTCGTTGTTAGATGTTGATCCTTCACTTTTTGGAATATTGTCGACCCCGAAATCTGAGGAACTCGTCGCAACCCGAAACAGATACGGCACCCAAGAAGCTGCGGATTCATTCTTCCTAGATGGAATGAGCGCGGCAGTCGGGCGAATGGCCGAGCACGCTTCGGGGATGTTCCCGACCACCATTTACTACGCATTTAAGCAAAGTGAAGTTGAGCAAGAGGGGGTCAGCTCCACAGGTTGGGCAACCTTCTTACAGGCTGTAATTGCGGCTGGGTTTTCGGTTGTTGGCACTTGGCCGGTTCGTACCGAAAGTCCTGGACGGATCGTTGCGACAGGAACCAACGCTCTTGCAAATTCGGTTGTCCTGGTATGCCGGAAAAAGGAGAGCACGGCCGAGGTCGTCACGCGAGCCGAGTTTATCCGCGCCCTGAAACGCGAACTACCACCAGCGATCGCCGAGCTTCAGGCCGCTAACATCGCACCAGCCGACATGCCACAATCGGCCATCGGCCCCGGCATGGGCGTGTTCTCGCGTTACAAGGCCGTGTTGGAGTCGGACGACAATCCAATGAGCGTGAAGACCGCGCTCCAACTCATCAACAAGCAACTAGACGAATATCTGGGCGGTATCCAGGGAGAGTTCGACGCTGATACCCGGTTCGCCATCACCTGGTTCGAGCAGCATGGGAACGGCAAGGGGGACTATGGTGTCGCCGACAACCTTGCCCGTGCGCGCGGTATCGCGGTCGAAAGCGTCAAGCACGCGGGCATCGTCGAAAGCTCCGCCGGTAAGGTCCGCATCCTTTCTCGCGATGAACTGGACCCCGACTGGACCCCAGAAGACGACCGCCATCTGACTGTATGGGAGTGCCTCCAGCACTTGGTCCGGCTGCACGAGAAGGACGGTATCTCTCACGACACCGCCGTCCTCTTGAGGAAGATCAGCGCCCAGGCCGAGGCCGTGAAGGATCTCGCCTACTGCCTCTACGACATCAGCGCCAACAAGCGGAAGGATGCGAAGGAGGCCACGGCCTACAACGCTCTGATCGCCGACTGGACTGAGCTGACAAAGGCTGCTGCGGCCATTCACGACACGAGCGGGGATCGTCAGATCCGGCTGGATATTTAAGGGGGAAACGGAACATGGCAAAAAGCACACGCCAACACGTGTTTGAGGGTATGGAGCTGCTGCCTGCGGCATTGATCCCCTTCGTTGAGAAGCGGCTTGAAACGTCTCTTCCAGGGCATTGGCAGGTTCAGGTTCTGGAGAAGCTGCCCAGCCTGCGACCGAACAGCACTGGCGCTGTAGGTTGGGACCAGGCTGCACTCTTCAATGCGATGGATCGTTTCTGGAGCGAGGCGTTCAAGGCCGTCCTCGGCCGCGCGGAAAGGTCGCTTGTCAACGAATTGAGCGATGTCCGCAACAAGCTCTCGCACAACGAAACCTTCACCTATGACGATGCGGAGCGGGCTCTCGATACCATGCGCCGGCTGATGGAAGCTATCAGCGCTGGCGAGACGGCCGAACAACTCGGCAAGATGCGCGACACAATCCTCCGGACGAAGTTCACTGAACTTCAGCGAAACGAGGAGAGGCGGAAGACGCAGCGTCTCGAAATCTCGGTCGAGACGGTGGCGGGTTTGCTGCCGTGGCGTGAGGTTGTCGAGCCGCATCAGGATGTGGCTACCGGCGAGTTCCAGCAGGCTGAATTCGCTGCCGACCTTGCCAAGGTTCATTCGGGCAGTGCCCCGCCGGAATATCGCGACCCGCGCCAGTTTTTCAGTCGGACCTACCTGACGGAAGGGCTGAGCGCGCTGTTGGTCGGGGCGGCGAAGCGGCTATCCGGTGCGGGTGGGGATCCAGTCGTTGAGCTGCAAACCAATTTTGGCGGCGGTAAGACACACTCGATGCTGGCGCTCTATCACATGGCGGGACCGACGCCGGTGCAGGACCTCTCAGGACTCGACCAATTGCTCGAGAAGCAGGGCCTCAATGTACCGGACGGGATCAACCGCGCTGTGCTCGTAGGCACCTCGCGAGGGCCGCAGGACGTTCTCAACGCGGATGGCGGTCGGAAAATCCGGACGACATGGGGTGAGTTGGCTTGGCAGCTGGGAGGAGCTGAAGCCTTCGATATGGTCGCCGAGAACGATGCCAACGGCATCGCGCCAGGCTCAAACCTGCTCGAGTCGCTCTTTAAGAAATGCGCGCCGTGTCTCATCCTGATCGACGAATGGGTCGCCTATTTGCGTCAAATTTACAAGGTTGAGGGGCTGCCGTCCGGGTCGTTCGATGCCAACCTGTCCTTCGTCCAGTCTCTAACCGAGGCGGTTAAGGCCAGCCCCGGTACGTTGCTAGTCGCGTCCCTGCCGGCCTCGCAGATCGAAGTGGGCGGTGAGGGTGGTCAAGAAGCGCTCGCACGTCTCAAGCAAACGTTCAGCCGCGTGGAATCTTCGTGGCGTCCTGCCAGCCAGGAAGAAAGCTATGAGATCGTCCGGCGTCGACTGTTTAAGGACATTCCCGGCGACAAGTTCCATCATCGGGACAACACGCTCAAGCAGTTCGCCAAGCTCTACCGGGAGAACGCGAACGATTTCCCGCAAGGGTGTGCTGATGAAGATTACCGTCGGAAGTTGGAAAAGGCCTATCCGATTCACCCGGAACTGTTCGACCAGCTCTATACCACATGGGGATCACTCGAAAAATTCCAGAGAACGCGTGGCGTCCTCCGCCTTATGGCGCAGGCTATTCACGAGCTTTGGATGAACGGCGACCCATCGGTGATGATAATGCCTGGCAGTGTGGCCGTGAGTTCACCACGCGTGGAGCCTGAACTGCTCCATTATCTCGACGTGAGCTGGCAGGCGATCATCGCTGGTGACGTCGATGGCACAACATCCACACCCTACAGGGTGGATCAATCCGCCCCCAATCTCAATCGATATTCGGCAACACGTCGCGTTGCCCGTGCAATCTTCATGGGCACTGCCCCTACAGCGCAGCAGCAGAACACCGGCCTTGATGACAAGCAGATCAATCTCGGTGTGGTTCAGCCAGGCGAGCGGCCGGCGATCTTCGGCGACGCATTGCGGCGGCTGACCAATCAAGCCAAGTTTATGCACTCTGATCTTGGCCGCTACTGGTACTCCATGTCGGCTAGCCTGAATCGCATCGCTGCCGATAAGGCCGCGCAGATCGAGGCGGCTTTGGTTGACGTCACGATCGATACCGAACTTGGAAAATATGTGAATGGTCTCGCGGATCGAGGGCATTTCGACGCCGTGCAGGTGGCACCCGCATCGTCAGCGGAAGTTCCCGACGAAGCGGGCGGGGTGCGGGCCGTGGTGCTTGGCGTAAAGTATCCACATAATGGACGCGATGGTTCGGAGGCCCTTGGGGAGGCCAAAACCATTCTGCTGCAACGCGGCAGCACACCACGTGTCTACCGCAACACTCTGGTTTTCATTGCAGCGGAAAACCGACAGCTCGATCATCTGAAAGACGCCGTACGTGCGTCGTTGGCATGGGGTGAAATCGTCCGCGATACCGAACGCCTGAATCTCACGCAGAGCGACAGCGCACTTGCCAAGGCCAAGTTGGCTGAAGCGAACGAAACGATGAAGACGCGCATGAAAGAAGCCTGGTGCTACCTGCATTATCCGGCCCAGGAGAGCGCGCATGCCGATTGGGAGTGGCAGTCTGGTAAAATACCGGCGCAGGACGGTCTGCTCGCCCGTGCCAGCAAGAAGCTGGTGGCGGAAGAGGGACTGCTGGTCGAGCTAGGACCTTCGCGCCTCGACAGAGACCTCCAGAAATATATCTGGAACGACAAGCCCCGTTTGTCTCTCAAAGATCTGCGCGAGTATCTGAACCGCTATATCTACCTGCCGCGCCTCAAAGGGCAGGATGTCCTGATCAAAGCTGTACAAGCGGCCATTGGCGGTATGTTGCCTGGCCCATTCGCTTATGCTGAACGGTACGATGAGAAGTCAGACTCGTATTTGGGGCTGGCCATTGAGCGTGCAAGCAACGCGATTGTTGTGATCGATAGCGACAGCGTCATCATTAAGCCAAAGGTTGCGGAAGCGCACCGTCCTGTGCCGTCGTCCTCCGACGCGACGGAGCAAACTGTGACGGCGGGTGGTCCCGCTGCTGCGCCGTCCGTTGCGATTTCAGGTGACAGCGTCACGGCGCAACCAATTGAAAAAAAGCCAACCCGCTTCCTGGGTACGGTGATGATTTCATCGGAACGACCGGCAAGGGATATACATCAGATAGTCGAGGCGATCGTCGAACAGTTGACGACCCTTCCTGGAAGCGACGTTAAACTCCGTCTGGAGATTGATGCTGAGGTTCCAGCCGGACTTGAGCGAGCGAAGGTGCGAACACTCATCGAGAATGCAAATACCTTGGGTTTCATTCAGAAGTCGATTGAATGAAAGGACAAGCACACCGACAGCAGCCGAAGGACGCCGTGACATCGATCAACCAAACAAACAAGAAGGTCCATCCGGCATAGCTGAGGTAGCCTACGACCAAGTTTTCGCCGAACACTCGCCGTAAAGCTGTGTTGACTTCCTCGTACTAAACCGCAGCCTCTTCGCTGCGGCACTGTTCTGAAGGAGCGCGCGTGCCGGGATCGGGTATCGAACTTCGCCACATCAGTTACGTTGTCGCCGCTTCCGAACACGGTAGTTTTCGTCGGGCGGCGGCAGCGCTTGGAGTGCAGGAGTCAGCGATCAGTCGGCGTGTACGCGATCTGGAAATTCGGCTTGGAACGGCTTTATTCGTCCGCTCACACTCTGGTGTCACCCTGACCCTCGCGGGTAAGCAGTTCGTAGACCGGGGACGAAAGGCGCTGTCCGAGATCGGTCTTGCGCGAACGGAAGTTGCCGCTATCGGGAGGGTGGGCGATGGCGAGTTGCGGATCGGCATTCTGTCGTCACTGGGTTCCAGCTTTCTTGCCGACCTCATCCAGAAATTCTCTGAAAAGTACGCGACCATTCAGATGTCGTTTGCCGATGGCGATCAGGCAGAACATGTCGCAGCGATCCGCCAGCGGCAGCTTGATGTGGCATTTCTGACGGGAACTCTCGAATGGGAAGGCTGCGAATGCCGCCATCTCTGGTCAGAGCAGGTCTTTGTTGCCATGCCGGAACATCACATCCTTGCCGAAACCGAGCAATTGGATTGGGTCGACGCCATCGGTGAACGCTTCATCGTCAGTGACGCAGCCCCAGGACAGGAGATTTACAACTACCTGGTCCAGAGGCTTGCCGGGCTGGGCCGCCAGCCCGAAATCTTGCCGCACAGTGTCGGTCGGCATAACCTCCTGTCTCTGGTCGCGCTGGGCCAAGGACTGACCCTGGCAAGCGAGGGCATAACGGCGACGCAGGTTCCAGGCGTCGTATTCCGTCCCATCGGCAACGAAACCTTGCCCTACAGCATGGTCTGGTCGGCGCAGAACGACAATCCGGCCTTCCTGCGGTTTCTGGACATCGCGGCCTCTTTGGAGACCCAAAACGCTTCGCTTGTCACATCGACGGCGTAGTTTGGGAGGAGGATTTCTTCGCCTTGGCAAAGCCTCGGTCGGTGGCGATGAACCGCTCCAGCATGGGTACGATCAGGCGAACGGGATCGGCGGGCGACTGGCCTGCCTCGTGGGCGAGGATGTTGGCATAGGCGACGAGATCGCGGTGCAGGCCGGCCGGCAGTTCCAGTGTGACCTTGACGGGCTTGTCATCGACGATCACCGAGAGTTTCAATTTCGCCATGTCAACCTCCATCCGGCAGTTCCAGTGCGACCTTGACGGGCTTGTCATCGACGATCACCGAGAGTTTCAATTTCGCCATGTCAACCTCCATAGGGTTCGAGGACAAGATCGCGCGTGACGATCACGCGGACCGGGAATCCCGGCCGTATGGTCAGCGTCGGCGCGATGTTGAGTTGGCGGCTGACGACCTGTTGGCCGGTCTGGTTGATGCTCTGCGACGCGCCTTGACGCAGAGCTTGCACGATGTCGCTGTCATTGCCGGACGAACCAGCCTGTGCGCCGACGCTGAGCAGCGTGGACAAGGCCGCCGCCTTGAACAACTCGCCCCAATGGTAATCGACACCATCCTCAAGACCGGCATAGCCTCCGGCGTCCGCGCCGGGCTGGCGCTCCAGAACGATCGATCGGCCATTGGGAAAAATCAGCCGGTTCCAGACGAGGAGCACGCGACGCTGACCGAAGCCGACGCCATTGTCGTATTGGCCAATCACGCGGGTGCCCTGCGGGATGAGCAGGATCTTGCCGGTCGGGCTGTCATAGACATTCTCCGTCACCTGGGCGGTGATCTGACCGGGAAGATCGGAGCGGATGCCGGTGATGAGCGCAGCGGCAATCACCGCCCCAGCCTGAAGGATGTTCGGCGATGCCGGGGCGGCGACGCGATCCGTCGAAACCGTGCGCTTGTCGGGCGTCTGGTTGAGGAAGGCAAGCTGGCGATCTTGCGCTAACGGCGTTGAGGGCTGCGGCGCAAGACCGAGACTGGTGAGGTCAGGCTGCGGGGTCATCGCCGCCGCCGTAGTCTGCACTGGATTGGTCATGCCCATATTGACGGAACGTGCATCGGTCGGCGCAAACAGCCGGGCGGTGCGGGCGGCCTCAATCTCCTGTGCGCGGCGCTGCTCTTCCGGGCTTGGGCCGGAGGACGCAGAGGCGACAACGCTGGGCGTTGCAACCGGCTGGCCGCCGTTCTGCGCGTTCAGGATCGGTCGCCCAAGATCGCCGGGAAGCGGGGGACCGAGTTTCGGCACACCGCTATAGTCCTTGGGCAGTCCTGCCAGGCCATCCGGCGTGGTGCGATTGTCGGTCGAATAGAGTTCCTGTCCCTGATTACCGCCATTCCTGGTCTGAAGGGCATAGATCAGGGCACCGCCGACGCCAAGGCCAGCGGCGAGCCCCAAACCGGCCAGAACCTTGCGTGACAGCCGCGTGACAAGCGGCGGATCGGGGCGAAGACGCATGGAAGAAACGGGCTCGCCGGTCAGCGGCCGGGCGTCTTCCTCAGTCGCATCCGGCTTCCGGCCTTCTTCCTTTTCGGGATCGATTTCGGTGCTCATGACGCAGGTCTCCCGTCGGTTCGGGAGATGCGGACACGTTTCTGGTCCTTGCCCGCGCCGAAGCGCAATTCGGCGGCGGCGAACAGGCGGTCGACGATCATGTAATTGCCACGCACGCGGTAGTTTACGAGTTCGGACGTGTCGCCCTCGGGGCCGACGACGAACAATGGCGGCATTTCGCCCTGACCGATGCCGCGCGGAAACTCGATGAACACCTGCCGCCCGTCATCAAAAGCGCGCAGCGGCCGCCAGGGTGCTCGGTCTCCGGTTACGTCGTAGCGGAAATTGACACGGGAGAGATCGACGCCACTGGCGACCGGCTGCTGAGCCTCAGCCTGTTGGTTCTGGCGGCGGAGTGCTATGAGCTGGTCCTGCGGATACTGCCAGGAGACCGAGGCCATATAGGTCTTTTCGGTAGAGCGCAGCTCCATGTGATAGGTGCGCCGATCAGTGTTGATGACCAGGTTCGTCGTGAGTTCCGGTCGCGTCGGCTTGACGAGGATATGGACCTGTTTGGCGGCGCCTGAGCCGCTTTCGGTATCGCCGATAATCCAGCGCACCGTGTCTCCTGCGGCGACCGGGCCGGAGCCGACAAGCTGCTCGCCGGGTTGAAGGCCGATATCGGTAATCTGTCCCGGCGAGGTATAGACCTGATAAAGCGCGCCATCGACGAAGGGATAGACCTGCATCGAGTTGATGAAGCCGTTTCTGACGGGCTGCATCCGGGCAGCGGCGTTGGCCTCGCTCACCCGGGCGGCCGGGTCCGCCAGTTCAGGTGCGGGCTTGCCATCCTTGCCGACCGGCTTCAACTGGCCGGGGAGCGGCAGGACTTTGGGCAATTCGACAACCTGAACCGGCTTTGGCGGATCGGCTGCCAGAACGGCGGGCGCGGCATCGTCGTAGGAAATTTCCGGGGGCTTTTGCGGTGTCGCGCACCCGGCAAGCGCAGACGCATAAAGCAACAGAAGCGGCAAGCCGGATTTACGGAAAGGCGGAGGTACGTGGCTACGCGTCGCCGGACGTCCGGCGGTCAGATGAGACGGCCGGATCATGATCCAAGCTCCTTCGACCAGTTGATGGCGTTGATGTAGATCCCGAGGGGATTTTTCCTGAGCGTGTCGGCATCGCGGGGCGGTTGCACTGCGACGGTAAGGATGGCGGACCAGCGCTCGGTCGCGGCCAATGATCCATCCTGATAGCGACGCTCGATCCAGGCGACGCGGAAGCTCGACGGCGAGGCGCGGATGACGCTGGAAACTTCGACCGCGATCTGTTGCTTGCCGACCTTGGCGAAGGGATCATTGGCGCGCGCATAGTCGTTGAGCGCCAGCGCACCGCCTTGCGTCGTAAAATCATAGGCGCGTAGCCAGTTTTGCCGCACGACGATCGGATCGGCGGGAATGCTCCTGACCTGTTCGATGAAGCGGGCGAGGTAGAAGGCAATCTGAGCGTCGTTGGGCTGATAGTCGGCGGTCGCGGGTGCAATGGCTTGCGCCTGACCGAGCTTGTCGACCTGCACCACCCAGGGCACGATCGAGCCGTTCATCGACTGCCAGACCAGCGCACCCGACAATCCTGCTGACAAGGCGAGCGAGCCGAATGCCATCAGCCGCCAGTTCTTTGCCTGAACGCGGGCAGAGCCGATGCGGTCGTCCCAGACCTGGGCGGCACGCTGATAGGGCGTTTCTGGCTCGGGAGATTTGCCGTAATGGGTTGAGGGTCGCTTGAACATGGTCAATTGCCTTCGGAGAGATTGACGGACGATCCGCCGCCATGGGTGTCGCCGGATTTGACGGCGTGCGCGGCCGCCTGAACGCCGTGCGTCATGGTCTGGGAGCGTTTCATGCGCTTCGCCCAGGCGGGTGGGTTTTCAGATGGAGAGGCGGAACCTGATGCGGCTTCCGGCGCATCGCCGCCTACGGTGCCGGCCGTCGATGATCCGCCACTGGCCTCGAAGGCGGCACGAGCGCCGGACTGGTAGCTGGATTTCAGGCTGTCGGACGCGCGGCCAGTGGCATTCTTCAGAGGCGAAACGGCAGCCTTGGCACCCGTCGAAGCGACATTGCCAAGACCGGAGGCAACAGCGGAAGCGCCGGTCTCACCGGCGGCGCCAAGGCTATAGGCGGTCGATGCGCCACCGGCCAGCGCTGCGCCACCACGCGCGGCCGCTGCGGCACCGCCGAGAAGAGAGGCGCCGCCGGAGGCGACGGCGCCAACCGTTGCCGCGCCTGCCGCAACCATGCCGCCGGCAGCGAGACCAGTGCCGATGGCGGCGCCCGCACCGAGCTGCGGGCCGCCCGACACGAGGCCGCTGGCAATGCCGGGACCGAAGATGCCGAGACCGAGCAGCGATAGCGCCGCGAGCACGATAGCCATGGCTTCGTCGATGGTCGGCGTCGCGCCGCCAAAACCGGAGGTGAACTCCGAAAACAGCGTCGAGCCGATGCCGATGATGACGGCGAGCACCAGCACCTTGATCCCGGAAGAAATGACGTTGCCGAGGACGCGCTCGGCCATGAAGGCGGATTTGCCGAACAGACCGAAGGGGATCAGCACGAAACCGGCGAGTGTCGTCAGCTTGAACTCGATCAGCGTGACGAAAAGCTGAATGGCGAGCACGAAGAAGGCGAGCAGCACGAGCGCCCAGGCAAACAACATGCAGGCGATCTGAATGAAATTTTCGAAGAAGGCCCAATAGCCCATCAGGTTCGAGATGGAATCGAGCAGGGGGCGACCTGCATCGAGACCTGTCTGCGCCACCTTGCCGGGGCGAAGGAGATCACTCACGGTAAAGCCGGTGCCGGAGGCCTTCAGGCCGAGACCGGCGAAGCTTTCGAAGACGATACGGGCAAGGTTGTTCCAGTTGCCGATGATATAGGCGAAGACGCCGACGAAGAGTGTCTTCTTGACGAGCCGGGCGATGATGTCCTCGTCGGCGCCCCAGGACCAGAAGAGGGCTGCCAGCGTGACGTCGATGACGATCAAGGTGGTGGCGATGAAGCCCACCTCGGGACGGAGCAGTCCGAAACCGCCATCGATATAGCGGGTGAAGACCTCGAGAAAATGATCGATGACGCCAGTATTGCCCATGGTCAGCGCGCTCCATTCTCAGGCGACGACGGCTGCGGGCCTGGAGCTGCGGAGGCTGGCTGGCCGAGGAAGCGGCGGCGGTTCTCCGCCCATGCCTTCAGGCAAGCCGGATCGCGGCTTCCGGATTCGCCAATCCCGCTGCATCGGGCAAGCTCGCCATCGAGCGGGTCCGGCCTCGGGGCGGATGGCGGAAAGGTCACGGACGCATCTTGAGACACATCGCGGCGGTTCATCTCTATCGCTGTCGCGATGATGGCGACGGCCACGAAAATCACGGCCGCGAGACGCGCGAGGGTCTTGCCGTCCATCATGTCGCCCTCAATCGCCGTAGAACATCTGGGCACTGCCAGCCTGATAACCGGAGCCCGGCGTCAGGAAGCGGCGGCGTTGTTCCCGGCCTTGTTCGGCTGCGGCGGCTTGTTCGGCCGATTGCAACGCCTGTGCCCGCCCATTGGCGGCAACGACCGCCGTGAGATCGCTCAGTTGCTGGGCCTGAAGGGCGAGGAGCTGGTTTCCGGCCTGTGTCGCTTGCAAAGCGCCAGTGGCGGACTGGCTGGCGCCGACGAGAGATGACATCTCGGTGCGGTTGGTGTCGATATTGCCGACGACGGTGGCCTGCACGCGCATGGCGTCCTGAAGGCCGCCGACCGTGTTCTGCCAACGGGTCTTGGCATCTGAAACGAGTTGCGCATCGGAGGCCGACATGGAGACATTGGCGTACTGGGTCTGGAAGGCCTGATCGATCGCTTGCACATTGTAAGCAATGTTCTGGGCCTGGCCGAGAAGCTGTTGGGTGCGGCTCACCGATTGCTGGAGCTGTTGCAGCGACGAATATGGCAGGCTCGCCAGATTGCGCGCCTGGTTGATCAGCATCTGTGCTTCATTCTGAAGCGAGGTGATCTGATTGTTGATCTGTTGAAGCGCCCGCGTCGCGGAAAGCAGGTTCTGCGCATAATTGGTCGGATCGTAGACGATCCATTGCGCCGACGCCGGTGTTGTCAGGATGGGCGATGCCGAGAGCGGGATGGCTAGGGCGGCGGCGATCATCACCGCGCGGGTGTGGCCCGGGAAATGACGAAGCGTCATGGCAGTGTCTCCAGGTTGGTGAGGTTTGGGATGAGGTCGGCAGCCCAATCGACGCCACGATGGCGCAACCAGGCGTCGAGGAAGCCATCTGCGCCATGCTCGGCGACGATCTTCGCGATGGCCGCCTGATCGGTCTTGGAAGATGCGGCGCAAAGCGCCAGCGCCACGTCCGACAAGCCCAGCTCGAACAGCCGGTTGCCACGCCGCGACTGGCAGTAATAGTCGCGCTTCGGCATGGCGCGGGCGAGGATCTCGATTTGGCGATCGTTGAGGCCGAAGCGGCGATAGATGGCGGTGATCTGCGGCTCGATGGCGCGCTCGTTCGGCAGCAAAAGTCGGGTCTGGCAACTTTCGATGATCGCGGGTGCGATGGCCGAGCCATCGATGTCCGACAGGCTTTGCGTCGCGAAGATGACCGACGCGTTCTTCTTCCTGAGCGTCTTCAGCCATTCGCGGAGCTGGCTGGCGAAGCCCTCGTCGTCGAGCGCCAGCCAGCCTTCATCGACAATGATGAGGGTCGGCGAACCGTCGAGCCGGTCTTCAATCCGGTGGAAGAGATAGGCGAGCACAGCGGGTGCCGCGTCCGTGCCGATCAGCCCCTCGGTCTCGAACGCCTGGACCGTTCCGGTGCCCAGATGTTCGATTTCGGCATCGAGCAACCGGCCCCAGGCCCCGCCGATGCAGTAGGGGCGTAGCGCCTGCTTCAGGTCATTGGACTGCAAGAGAACGCACAGGCCGGTGATGGTGCGTTCCTCCAGAGGTGCAGAGGCCAGCGAGGTCAGCGCCGTCCAGAGATGTTCCTTCACCTCCGGCGTGATGGCGACGCTCTCGCGGGCGAGGATCACGGCGATCCAGTCGGCGGCCCAGGCACGTTCTGCGGCGTCATCGATGCGCGCAAGCGGTTGCAACAATACGCTGTCGGCGCTGCCCTCGGTTAGACTGCCGCCAAGATCGTGCCAGTCGCCGCGCATGGCGAGCGCCGCAGCACGAATGCTCCCGCCGAAATCGAAGGCGAAGACTTGTGACCGCCGGTAACGCCGAAATTGCAGTGCCATCAGGGCCAGCAGGACGGATTTGCCGGCGCCGGTCGGGCCGACAATCAGTGTATGGCCGACGTCGCCAACATGGAGAGAAAACCGGAACGGGGTCGAGCCCTCGGTCTTGCCGAACAGCAATGGGGGCGCTGCAAAATGCTCGTCCCGTTCCGGCCCCGCCCACACGGCACTAAGGGGGATCATGTGGGCGAGATTGAGCGTGGAGATCGGCGGCTGCCGGACGTTGGCATAGACATGCCCTGGCAACGATCCGAGCCAGGCATCCACGGCGTTGATGGTCTCTGCCATCGCCGTGAAGTCGCGGCCCTGAATGACCTTCTCCACGAGGCGTAGTTTTTCGTCGGCGATGCGCGGATCGGCGTCCCACACCGTCACGGTGGCGGTGACATAGGCGATCCCCGCATAGTCCGCGCCGAGTTCCTGAAGCGCGAGATCGGCATCCGCTGCCTTGTTCGACGCATCCGTGTCCACCAGCGCGGATTGCTCGTTGGTCATCACCTCCTTGAGGATCGCGGCGATGGACTTGCGCTTGGCGAACCATTGCCGCCGGATCTTCGTCAACAGCCTGGTCGCGTCGGTCTTGTCGAGCAGGATGGCGCGGGTGGACCAGCGATAGGGAAAGGCCAGCCGGTTCAACTCGTCGAGCAGGCCCGGCGTCGTCGCGGTCGGAAATCCGGTGATGGTGAGCACGCGCAGATGCTGATAGCCCAGGCGCGGCTCCAGCCCGCCGGTCAGCGGCTGATCGGCGAGCAGCGCGTCGAGATAGATCGGGGTTTCGGGGACGCGGACACGGTGCCGGTGGGTGGAAACGCAGCCGTGCAGATAGGTCAGCGTCTCGCCGTCATCAAGCCAGCGGCATTCCGGCATGAAGGCTTCGATCAAACGCAGCAGCCGGTCGGTGCGATCGGCGAAGCCGGTCATCACCTCATGGGGATCAATGCCGGTCTTCTCCCGGCCCTCGTAGAGCCAGGTTTCGGCGCGGGCGGCGTCCTCGGCGGGTGGCAAATAGGTGAAGGTCAGGAAATAGCTGGACTCGAAATGGCTGCCTGCTTCTTCAAAGTCTGCTTTCCGCTCGGCATCGACCAGTGCCGACGCAGAATCCGGGAACACGCTATCCGGATAATGCTGCGCCGCATGCCGAACGGCATCGACGAAGATCGCCCAGCCGGAGCCGAGACGGCGGAAGGCGTTGTTCAGCCGGCCCGCCACGGCGACCAGTTCGGCGGGTACGGCCGAATCCAGATCGGGACCACGAAACCGCGCCGAGCGCTGGAAGCTGCCGTCTTTGTTGAGCACGATGCCGGAACCGACCAGCGCCACCCAAGGCAGGAAGTCAGCGAGCCGGGTGTTTTTGTTGCGGTATTCGGCGAGGTTCATCATGGCCGTCTTCCCTCAGACCGTGAGATGTGCCGGGATGCGCAGATGGCGGCGACCGACCTCGACGAAGAGTGGGTCGCGCTTGGCTGCCCACACCGCCGCGAAATGCCCGATCGCCCAGATGAGGATGCCGACCAGCCAGAGGCGTAGACCAAGACCGACGGCGCCGGCGAGCGTGCCGTTCAGAATCGCGATGGCGCGTGGCGCGCCGCCGAGCAGGATCGGCTCGCTGAGCGCCCGGTGGACCGGCACGGTGAAGCCTGGAACATCGTCGCCAGCGGTCATCATCAGACCAGCGCTCCGCCGCCGAACGAGAAGAAAGACAGGAAGAAACTCGATGCCGCAAAAGCGATCGACAGGCCGAACACGATCTGAATGAGACGACGGAACCCGCCTGACGTGTCGCCGAAGGCCAGCGTCAGGCCCGTGGTGATAATAATGATGACGGCGATGATCTTGGCGACCGGGCCTTCGATCGATTGGAGGATGGATTGGAGCGGCGCTTCCCATGGCATGGACGAGCCGGAGGCGTGAGCGGGCGCGGCCATGATCACTGAGAGCGTAGCGACCGATACGGTCATGACGAAACGTTGGCGCAGCTGGCGCAGGCCCTCGAGGCGGGAAGGCTGAACAACAGGCATCATTGGGAGGTTCCTTCTTCTGGCTGGTGGAAAATAGTGGCGGAGACGATGCGGTAGTCGCCATCCGGGCCGAGGCCCTCGACGCGGGCGAGTTCGGTGAGCCGACGCGCGGACCCGCGGCCGGAGAGCACGGCCACGAGATCAATCGTTTCGGCGATCAGCGCGCGAGGGACTGTGACGACGGCTTCCTGGATGAGCTGTTCCATCCGTCTCAGTGCGCCAATGGCGCTGCCGGCGTGGATCGTGCCGACACCGCCTGGATGGCCTGTGCCCCAGGCCTTCAACAGGTCCAGCGCCTCGGCCCCACGCACTTCGCCGACCGGGATGCGGTCGGGGCGCAGGCGAAGCGAGGAGCGGACGAGATCGGAGAGCGATGCGACGCCATCCTTGGTGCGCATGGCGACGAGGTTCGACGCAGCGCATTGCAGTTCGCGCGTATCCTCGATGATGACCACGCGATCGGTGGTCTTGGCGACTTCCGCCAGCAGAGCGTTGGTCAGCGTGGTCTTGCCGGTCGAGGTGCCACCGGCAACGAGGATGTTGGCGCGAGAAGCCACGCCTTCGCGCAGCGTCTCTGCCTGTGCCGCCGACATGATCCCGGCGGCGACATAATCATCGAGCGTGAACACCGCCACGGCGGGCTTGCGGATGGCGAAGGCGGGGGCTGCGACCACGGGCGGTAACAATCCCTCGAACCGTTCGCCTGTCTCGGGCAGTTCGGCCGAGACGCGCGGGGCGCCTGAATGGACTTCGGAGCCGACGTGATGGGCGACTAGACGCACAATGCGCTCGCCGTCGGCGGGCGACAGGCGTTCCCCCGTATCTGATAACCCTTCAGAGAGACGGTCGATCCAGATGCGTCCATCAGGGTTCAGCATCACCTCGACGACGGAAGCGTCTTCCAGAAACCGGGCGATGGCCGAGCCAAGCGCCGTGCGCAGCATACGCGCGCCGCGTGCAAGACCTTCCGAGTTGTGATGTGAAGCGGCCATCCGATCCCCATTTCTGCCGGGAGCGAACAAACGCTTTCGGCACGGGGATGATTAAGAGAGCCAGATTTTGGGCGGGCTCAACAGATTTTCGTCGTCGTAGGGGTGTGGCGTGCAAATACAGGAGAACGGCGGACCTGTGTGCCTCTTGTTTTCGGGAGGCGCCTCATCAAGGATGAGCTATGGTCGCCTTCGGCTATCTCGTCCTCGCCATCTTGAGCCTTGCGAAGGCCGTACGTACAAAAATGTGCCCGATATAAACTTCATAAAGGCGTTTTGTGACGTCCATAGCGGTCATTCATTGAAAATTCGAAGATTATGTGTTATGTGCCTTTTATATCAGGCATGAAGGATATTCATGACCGGCATAAGAGGCAAAATTGATGGTTTCCACCATTCGAACCTATTCGCGCGCAACGCAGGAAGCGCTCGTCCTTATGGGCGGGCAGATCAAGCTTGCCCGCAAACAGCGCAAGATGTCCGAAGCCGATCTTGCTGAGCGCATCGGCATTGCCCGCAGCACCTTGCAGATGATTGAAAAGGGAAGCGCCAAAGCTGAAATCGGCCTGGTGTTCGAGGCGGCTCATCTGGTTGGCGTGCCGCTGTTTGTCAGTGAGCCATCAGCCCTTGCTGCTCAAGTTGCCCGCGTCGGGGACAAGCTTGCGCTGCTGCCGCAGTCTATCCGCCGCCCGCGAACGGAGGTGAAAGATGACTTCTGAGCGCAAGACAGGCGACCGGCAAAGGTCAAGACCGCTGCCGCGTGACGCCTATGTCTGGATCTGGTTGCCTGGAAGCACGGAACCTGTCGTCGCCGGACGTCTTGCCCGCGATGGCGACCTTCATGTTTTCAACTACGGCCGGTCCTATCTGGAACGCCCCGACGCCATCCCGATCTATCTGCCGGAATTGCCGTTGCAGCGCGGCGCGCTCGTCCCGCAGGCACCGCTCGACATGGCGGGCGCCTTGCGCGACGGATCGCCCGATGCCTGGGGGCGCAGGGTCATCATCAACCGGCTAACGGGCTTGAAGGGCGTTGACGCACAAGCGGTCGAATTCGATGAGTTGACCTACATGCTGAATTCCGGCTCCGACCGCATCGGTGCTCTGGATTTCCAGGTGTCGCCGGATCGCTATGAGCCACGCGAAGCCGAAAATGCAACGCTCGAAGAGTTGCTGGAAGCGGCCGAGCGTGTCGACCGGGGCGAGCCAATTCCGCCTGCTCTCGACAAGGCCTTGTTTCATGGCAGTTCCATCGGCGGCGCCCGCCCGAAGGCATTGATTGCCGATGGCGAAGACAAGTTCATCACCAAATTTTCCGCGACGAACGACACCTATGCCATCGTTAAGGCGGAATATGTGGCGATGCGTCTGGCCGATGTGGCAGCCGGACTCAATGTTGCCCCCGTCAGGCTGGTCAAGGCCAGTGGCAAGGACGTGCTGCTGGTCAAGCGCTTTGATCGCGCGCGTACAGAAAAAGGATGGACGCGGCGCGCGATGGTCTCGGCGCTAACCATGTTTGGCCTGTCCGAAATGCAGGCACGATATGCCAGCTATCGCGATCTTGCCGACATCATCCGCGCGCGCTTCACCGATCCAAAAGAAACGCTGAGGGAATTGTTTGGGCGTATGGTGTTCAACGTGCTCTCGGGCAACACCGACGATCATGCGCGCAATCACGCGGCCTTCTGGGATGGCACCTCGCTGTCGCTTACGCCCGCCTACGACATCTGCCCCCAGCCGCGCACCGGTCGCGAGGCCAGTCAGGCTATGCTGATAGGGGAGGAGGATCGGCGTAGCCGCCTGGAAACCTGCCGTGCCGCAGCATCCGCCTTCCTGTTGGGTGCCGCGGACGCCGATGAAATCATAGACGCACAGGTCGAAGGTATCCGAGCAGCTTGGGGCGACATTTGCAATGAAGCCGAACTCAGCGCTGTTGATCGGGCGTTTCTTTGGGAACGACAGTTCCTGAACAACTATGCCTTTGAAAGATAGAGATCGAAGATTGCTCGTTGACTTATGGTTGTAATTGCTGCTTTGATATAAACCAGACGAATGTCTCTAGAATGGCGAGAAGCAAACACGAGTTTGGGTTCGATGGGACGGTTGACCGTCGCGATAGTTTTGTGGAACTGATTCAATTGACGTTGCACTTTGCGCTTCTTAGGTAACGCAATGGAGTTGGGGGCAAAATGCGGATACGCCTCGACCAGATCACGGTCAGAAATTTCAAACGGATTGAAGAGCTCACCATAGATTTAAAGCCCGTCACAGCACTAGTCGGAGGGAACACAAGCGGAAAGAGCAGCGCGTTACAAGCAGCGCAACTCGGTGTGTCAATCCTGCAGGCTTCGTTGCGTAGGCTTCGTGGCGACGGTACGCCCGAATTCGCTAGTACAGTATCGAACGACGCAGTCTTGTTTCGGCCGACCGAAAATCTTTTGGATCTGCGCCGGGGTGATCCGGCAACGCAGAGTCTCGGATACTCCATCACCTATAGCGGGGTCGATCTAGACACGAACGTCATAAAAGAGATGACAATAGAGGTCAAACGGGGAAAGAACGCTAACATCGCGATCAACCGTGTCGGCAACGACGACTTGGCGGCTGTGCTTGCCGATTCCGACCGACCATTCTCGATCTTGACGCCTGGTCTTTCTGGCATACCGATGCGCGAGGAATGGCGCACAAAGGGCGCTATGGACGCTGCCGTCATGCACGGTGATGCGAATCTGTACCTTCGCACCGTGCTCGACCACTTGTTCACCCGTGACCTGGATGAAATGGCAAGGACCTCATGGACAAACACACGCAACATAGGGGGGCTTCCTGAGAGCGGTTGGAAGACGTTCTCTACCCTCCTTGACCGTTGCTATCCCGGTGCGCGCGTCATCGTGGCGCATGACCAACACCGCGACCGCTATGTAAGAGTCGAAGTCGAGGGTACGGATTCACGAGTGACGATCGACATGGCTTCCACGGGCATGTTGCAGGTGATCCAGATTATTGCCTACGCTTGCTTTTACGCGCCCCCGCTTTTGCTACTTGACGAGCCGGACGCCCATCTTCACGCTGACAGTCAGTCGAGATTGTACGAAGCGCTGCGTGGCGTTGCCGCGGAGACCCAAACGAGGGTCCTGTTTGCCAGCCATTCCCCGCAATTGATTCAGCGCCTTATGTACGACTCCGACGCCGCTGTCATCTGGATGAGCGGGGGCGTTCAAGTACCTGTCGACGATGCCCAACGGCCAGCGCTTCCGATTCTCATGACTCTTGGTGCGCTATCGGCCGGTGCCGACGCCTTTGACCCCGCCCGCCCCGTTCTTTTGATGACCGAGGATAAGCGCACCAAACCAGTCACCGCGTTGGCGCTAGCCAACGGGGCACCACAAAACCTCGCCGTCATCTCCTACAATGGATGCGGCAATCTGCCGGCCGCCCGTCTGCTCGCCAGCATGATTACTGACATGAGACCCGACGCCCGGATTATCCTCCATCGCGACCGCGACTTCCGCACTCAGCCCGAGATGGATTTCGAGATCGCGACCGCGGCTGCCGAACGGCAGCGGAATGGAGTCACTCGCGTCACTGAGGTGTTCACGCCTCTCAACGACGTGGAGCATTCCTTCGCCCAGGCGGAGCACCTGAAGGCTAAGTTCCAACAGATCGCGCCTGACGTGATTGATGCTGCGATTTCCGATGTGTCGGCTTTCAAGCGCGACCAACTCGTCGCCGCCGCGCACACGGCACGCGGCCAAATCCGGATGACAGTCTACGACAGCCCACGCAAGCGCGGGAAACCCGAATGGGCACAGTGCGGCATGCCTGCGGATCCGCCAGCGAATGCCAACTTCGTGCCCGCAAACGGCCTGATCCCAGTTGCCTTCGAGCACAGCCATGGCAAGATGCTAATGGATGGCATCCGTCCGCGCATACATGAACTCGTGGGCGGAGCGACACAGGATTGCGAGAATAGAATCTACTCTTCTTCAGAGCATCTCATCGCTCCAAGCTGGATAAATGCGTTTAATCCTCCTCCAGTGTAGTGGCCGTGGTTACGCTATTGCTGTTGGTCTACGTTAAATTATCGAAAGACCGCTTTCAAAATCTATTTTGGCTGAGAATATATCCAATGTGATGGTGTGGAACAGCCGCGGGGTGGGCGGTTATCCTGGCAATCACAACTGGCCATTAAAGACGATCATTCTTGGCCGCATAATCTCACTCACCCACATCCTCTGAAATCTCCTGCCGGAGTTGCGGCCCCTTGGCGAGCCGCCGTCCGAGCGCGGTGATAAAGGCATCGTAGCGTTCGCCAGTCTTGGCGCGGGCAGCTTGCGCAGCGGGTTCCGGCAGGGCCGGGGTTGTCGACAGCCAAAAGCGAACGAACACCGCAAGGGTTTCGACGGAAATCCCGACATCGCGTTCGAGGCGCGCGATGCGACGATCGATCTGATCGAGACGCTTGGTGAAGGCTGCTTCCTGACGCTCGGCCGCGTCAGGTGAGAGGAAGGATTCGATCGCCGCTTCGGCAATGAGAGACCGGGACTGGTCCCGTCGCGCCGCATGTTCGACGAGACGTTTCATGACAGCGGGTTCGACATAAACGGAAAGGCGTTGCTTGCGGGGTGATTTCGTCATGTGCGCCTCACAGGTCCATGCCGTCGTCGGGATCAAGCGAGACCTGACGCGCCACGCCCTGCATGACACGGGACAAGCGGCTATTGCGGACGGCGTCTTCATCCGTGTCATCCGGCAGGTCGATTTCAAATTCGTTGCTGATCGGGGCTTTCTTCTCGACCGGCGTGATGCGGTTGAGTTCAGGCTGATGCCGGCGTTCGGACTCGGTCGGATCTTCGTCGCCTTGATCGCCGTTTGGCAAATGAGGTGCGGAAAGCTCAGGCCTGTCAGGTACCGGCAGGCTGGTCCAGTCGTCGCGCCGTCCAACCGCTGAAGCGGTGAGCTTGGGCGGGGGCAGCAGGCGTTCCTTGAAGCGGGCGTCCTCGTAATACCGGGCCTTTTTCGCGCGGATCGGCGCTAGGCCCGCCGCCATGACGATCTCGTCGGTCGGCGGCAGTTGCATGATTTCGCCGGGGGTCAGAAGCGGGCGCGCCGTCTCGGAACGAGAGACCATCAGATGTCCGAGCCAGGGCGAGAGCCGGTGTCCGGCATAGTTCTTCATCGCCTTCATCTCGGTGGCGGTGCCGAGCGCATCGGAAACGCGCTTGGCAGTCCGTTCATCATTGGTGGCAAAGCTGACACGGACGTGGCAGTTGTCGAGAATCGAGTTGTTCGCGCCATAAGCCTTTTCGATCTGGTTCAGCGACTGGGCAATCAGGAAGCTCTTGAGGCCGTAGCCCGCCATGAAGGCCAGTGCGCTCTCGAAGAAATCGAGCCGCCCAAGCGCCGGAAACTCGTCGAGCATCAGAAGAAGGCGGTGCCGTCCGGCCTTGGCCTGCAAATCCTCGGTCAGGCGGCGCCCGACCTGATTGAGGATCAGACGGATGAGCGGTTTGGTGCGGGCGATGTCGGACGGCGGGACGACGAGATAGAGGGTAGCCGGATGTTTTGCGGCGACCAGGTCCATGATCCGCCAGTCGCAGCGGCGTGTGACCTCAGCGACGACCGGATCGCGGTAGAGGCCGAGAAACGACATGGCGGTGGAGAGCACGCCCGAGCGCTCGTTGTCGGACTTGTTGAGCAGTTCGCGTGCTGCGCTGGCAATGACGGGGTGCGGGCCGGCTTCACCCAGATGCGCGGTTTTCATCATGGCGGCGAGCGTCGACTCTATCGGGCGGCGCGGATCGGAGAGAAAAGCAGCGACGCCGGCCAGCGTCTTGTCGGGCTCGGCATAGAGGACATGGAGGATGGCGCCGACCAGCAAGGCGTGGCTGGTCTTTTCCCAATGGTTGCGCTTTTCAAGGGAGCCTTCGGGATCGACGAGGATATCGGCGATGTTCTGGACGTCGCGCACCTCCCATTCCCCGCGGCGAACCTCCAGCAGCGGATTGTAGGCTGAGGATTTGGCGTTGGTCGGATCGAAGAGCAGAACGCGGCCATGCCGGGCGCGGAAGCCGGCCGTGAGCTGCCAGTTTTCGCCCTTGATGTCATGAACGATGGCCGAGCCGGGCCAAGTCAGAAGCGAAGGCACGACGAGGCCGACACCCTTGCCGGATCGTGTCGGGGCAAAACACAGGATGTGTTCGGGGCCGTCGTGGCGCAGATAGTGCTCGTCATAGCGGCCGAGCACGACGCCATCGTGCCCCAATAGACCTGCCGCCTTCACCTCGTCGGGCTCAGCCCATCGGGCGGAGCCGTAAGTCTCAACCTTCTTGGCCTCACGCGCCCGCCAGACCGACATGCCGATGGCGACGGCTGCCGCGATCAGCCCGCCGGATGCGGCGATGTAGGCACCTTCCACAAATATCGATGGTGCATAGGCGTCATAGGCGTACCACCACCAGAAGAAGGCGGGCGGCAGGTAAAATGGAAAACCTAACAGCCGAAACCAGGGCTCACCTAGCTCCGGTTGGAAGGCCAGCCGCCAGGCCACCCATTCGGTCGCACCCCAAATGCAGATCAGAACAATCGAAAGAACGGTGAGGATCTGGCCCCAGAGAATTTTGGTTGCAGACATCGGTTTCGTCTTTCGTCAAAAGTTCAAAGGCCAATCCCGCGCTTGCGGGCAAAGCTCCAGTCGATGCCGCCATCGGCGCGGGCGATCCCGGAGACATGGCGGTCGAGATGCTTTTCGAGTGAGGGCGTCCAGGGCACGAGCTGGAAGCCAAGGCCGTCATCGATCATGGCGAAGCGGCCGGAGGCGAGCGTAAGTCGACGGCGATAATCGCCGGTCACATAATCGCCAGTCCCTGAAGCTTTGAGCGGTCGGCCGGTCTCGGCTGCGATCGCCTGACCTGCCTGTTCAAGTTCCTGGTTTCGCAGGGTCTCGATCAGGCCGCGCGGAAACATCACCTGGCTGCCACGACGCTCGGCAATGCCCTGCGCGACAAGATGATCGGCGCGCGCATGCAGGGCATGACGCACCTCCGCGCCGAAGCCGCCGTCAGAAAGCGCATGCTGATCACGGGCGATGTTTTGGCGATCCAGCCAGGTCGCGCCGGACGCGGTGATCTGTCGATCGAGGTCGTAGTCCGAGCGTACCGCGAGCGCCACGCGGCGCTGGCCGTTGGCGTCATCGAATTTGCGCAGTTCGACGATGGAACCGGGCGTGCTGTCACCAGCAGCGTCGAGGTTGGAAAGCTTGATGTGATGGGTGCGTCCATCAACGCCATCGACCACCGCATAGGCGGTGCCCTTCAGCTCGTCATCAAGGCCGCGGGCGACGAGTCGCCCGACAATAGTGTCATCAAGACTTTCACCAGCGAGGATGAAGCTCGCCGACCCGCGTTCAATGCCGTGATCTGTCAGCGCCTGGTGCATGCGCTTGATGATGTCGCCGCGCTCGCCAAGCGCTCGCAAGGTGGCTTCTGCCTTGTCGTCAATGATCCATTGCCCCGCGCCAACCTCATGGGCGAGGCCGAGGGTTTCGAGCTTGCGCAGTCGACCAACTTTCTGGGCGTGAAACTCGTCGGGCCGCTCGGCGTTGGCCGGCGCCACATCGACGATGCCATGGGCGTCACGATCACGGGACAGCTGGCGATCGAGCTGGGTCCAATGGTCGGCGTCAATCTGGGTGGTCAGGCTGCGGCGGATATCGAGGTCAGTGCGCGGCCCCAGCTCCTGGGTGACGAGGTCGGCCGCGCGGGCGCGCATCCCATCTTTGATATAGTCGCGTGCGATAACGAGGTCCCGGCCATCGTCAGCGCGTCCATGCAGAATGACATGTACATGCGGATTGTCGGTGTTCCAGTGATCGACGGCTGCCCAGTCGAGCTTGGTGCCGAGATCCTTTTCCATCTGGCCCATCAGATCGCGGGTGAAGGATCGCAGATCGGCCATGTCCGCAGCGTCCTCCGGCGATACGATGAAACGGAAGTGATGACGGTCGCCGTCCGCGCGTTCGGCAAAGGTCTGCCCATCCACCTCTGTCTCTCCAGGACCGAAGAGATGTGCCTTTTCCCCGTCTCGGGTCACGCCGTCGCGGCGCAGATAATTGAGGTGGGTGGTGAGTGGTGTTGCGCGAGCGCTTTGGCGGACTACGCGGGTCTTGATAACAACGACGCGGGAACGGCCGGTCAGAAGGTTATTGGCGCGCACGCTCGCCGTCCGGCCGCGGCCAAAGGTCGAGCGGGTGCCGGCGCTGATGCGGCCAGAGCGGGACACATGGCCGCCAGCCTTCTGGGCCGCTGCCAGGGCCTGCGCGATGAAGGGCCGCGTGGCTTGCGTGCCGGAACTGCGCACGCGGCCAGGACGGATACGAAAGTCCTCGTCGCCACTCATCGCAAAGCTCCAGCACATCGCGACAACGCATTGAATTTACGAAAATAATGGCAGGTCTGCGAGGTGCTACACTTCATCGCACCTCGCAAAAGTGATGCATAACCCACTGAAAATAAACGACCGACCAAGCCCGCACCTCGCGGCCTTTTATCTCGCCATCCTTCGGTCGTGTTGCCAGGCCTCAACCTCTGCGCACGCTTCTCTACGCCGGTGTCCGCTATCGTGCGATCAGGAACCCGAGTGCTCATGGTGTGCGTCCTGCACTGGCGCGGGCGACAAACAGGCCATCAGACTGTGGTTCGATGGCGGAGACATCGCGCACTTCCGTTGTCGCTTGAGCCTCCGAAGACGGGCGCTTTTCCGGTATGGGAATGGCGGTCTGGCGGGTGGCGTTCTGCGCGACGAACAGCGGCGCCTGTGTCCAGGTGACGGCATTCGAGGGAGCCGCCAAGACGCTGTCCGATGGTCCTTTGGCATCGAGCGATTGCGCTACAAGCGCGACATAGGCGCGGGTTTCACTGGGCAGCGTTCGGCCCTTGAGCGAGGCTTCATAGCGCCCTGGGCCAGCATTATAGGCGGCGATCCAGCCGGGCGAGCCGTAAAGGTCAAACAGTTCCCGGATATAGGCGGCGCCTGCGATGATGTTGTCATGCGGATCGTAAGGATCGGTGCCCAATCGGTGCCGCACACGCAGGTCTTTCCAAGTCGCGGGCATGATCTGCATCAGGCCCATTGCGCCCTTGGGCGAGCGCGCTCGGCGGTCGCCAGCGCTTTCTGCCTCCAGCACGGCACTGATCCAGCGCGCGGGAAGCTCAAACCGTGCAGCGGCCTCGGCGATATGATCGGCGTAGGCACCACCGGGCGATTGCGCAACCGGCGTCAGCGGATCGGCAATCGCAGGGCTTGGCGGTGGGCTCAGAAGAACGATGCCGGAAAGGAGAAGAGGGAGCAGGCGCATGGCGTCAGTCCCGTCCTTCGCGCTTTTGCGGACGGTTCCAGTGCAGAGACCAGGCGTGACCGGCGTCGTCGTCGCGGAAGAGATTGGCGCGGATCGGCTGCGGTAGCAGCGGGTCATCGAGAATCAAGGCGATGAATTCGCCAGCGCGTTCGCCGGTGCGTTTCCATCCGGCCCCGGCTTCCGGGCCATCCTGGGTATCGAGGTGGACACGGTAGTCCGGCGCGCCCCCCGTGTCGGACGGGGGAATGGCGACAATCACCAGCTCCGCGCTCAGCATGAGCGTGCGGATGTGACCGGAAAAGCCAGAAGGGTTGCGCGTAAACTGTCCGATCTGTGTCATGGAAACCTCCTTGGAATGGTGGAAGAAGACGGCAACGTGGGCGCTCACGGCGCTATTGCGCGCCAGGTGAAGTGGCCTGTTCCGGTCGTGTCGGTGTAGAGAGGCTGCGCCTTGCCGAGCACGTCCATGACCTGCATCGCGCCGAAATAGCGGCTATCGAGGCTGTCGCGGGCGGCGGGGTTGAGCAGAAAAACCGCGTTAGGAGCGATGTGCTGGCAGCCCTGCCAGACCGGCAGGTCTCGACCGCGCCTGTCGCGGTCGAGTGCGGCGGCGGCGAAACGTCCATCGATCATGATGTCGCGGCCGATCCGGCAGACCTGTTGCCCGGACAAGGCCGCGATGTGTTTCAGGAGGGGGACGCCACGACCGATATAGCCGCGCTCGACCATGAAACCTTCGAGCGCCTCGTCTGGTCTGACGACCACCAGATCGCCGATCTGAAGCTTGCTGGCCGGACCAACCGAATAGAGGCCAATGGGCGCACTGGCGGTGGCGTTCCAGAGCAGTTTCATCGGCATAGCGGAAAGGGTGGTGACGCCGAACCCTGCAAGGGCCGTGGCTGCCGCCAGAAGATAAAGGATGCGCTTCATTGGCTGACCTCGTGTCGTTTGAGCCATGCCCGATGACGCGCCAGCGTGTAGGGGCGTGGCGGTTCGCCGGTCGCGAGGCGATTGTGGAGATGACGCCAGTGATCGGGTGCGACGGCGCACGGGTCGATCCGCAAGGCCTCAATGGCGTCGATGTGGCTCAGAACCCGCTCGACCTTCGGCCAACTCGCCACGTGCAGCAGGATCTCGCCGCCGGGTGTCACGGAAGGCACAGTTTGGAATCCGCAGCCGGGTCGCACGGTGCGCACGACGTAGAGATGCGAACTCACCGTGCCGAACCTGTTCGCCGCCCAGCGGATGAGCGCGAAGACGCTCTCCGGCGCGAAGCTGACGCAGCGCCGGCGGCGGTCGATCAGGCGTTCGGAGGTCTCATGGCCGAAACGTATCCAGTGTTCGATCTGCTTTTCGATCCACACCAGCTCGACCTCGGTGAGTTCTGTGGCCTGCGCAGATGCTGGCCCAGCCTGGCGGATCGCTTGCTTGTCCGTCATCACGCTCATGACGGCTCTCCGGCGTCGGCTGGAAACTCCCGCGCGAGGAGATCGCGCAGCATGTCGGCAACGGTCATGCCCCGGCGGAAGGCGGCGATCTTGATGCGCCCGCGCATGTCCGGCGTAACGTCGATGGTCAGACGTGCGGTGTTGAGGGAGGTGTCAGCGCCGCGCGTTGGCGCATCAGGCGCCTTGATCCAGCTCTCCGGATCAGCTGGCCGGGCCGCGAAGCCGCGACGGGACGGGCGCTCAGTCATGACGATCCCTCCCGGCAGCAAGGCTCATGATGTCATCGGCGAGCCGGGCAATTTCTCGCGCGGCAGGTCCGTCGGGATCGAGTTCCTGCGCCAGCTGCCCGGATTGGGCGGCGGCGGCAAAGACGATGCGCTGGCCGATGGTTGCGCCGAGCACCGGCGGGTCATGGTCGGCAAGACCGTCAGCCGTTTCACGGGCGAGTATGGTGCGCGCCGCACAACGATTGAGGACGAAACGGGCGGCAAGGTCCGGACGATAGATGCGGGCTTCCTTGAGCAGGGCGAGCATTTCGGCGGAGGCCCAGCCGTCGAGCGGTGACGGCTGCACGGGGATAAGCACCAGGTCCGCAGCCAGAAGGGCCGAGCGCATCAAGCCGGCGACACGGGGCGGACCGTCGATGACGACGTGGTCGGCGCTGCGGGCGAGTTCCGGCGCTTCACGGTGGAGCGTATCGCGCGCCAGTCCAATCACACCGAAGAGCCGTGGCAGGCGTTCATGTTCGCGTTGCTGCGACCAGTCCAATGCCGAGCCCTGCGGGTCGGCGTCGATGAGGGTGACGCGCTGGCCCTGCCGCGCCCATTCACCTGCCAGATGCAGTGCCAGCGTCGTCTTGCCGACACCACCTTTTTGATTGAGGAGGGCCACGATCATCGCGCGCCTCCCGAACGCTCTGGAAACCGGCTCTTGGTGATCGGATTTCCGGGGTGTTCCTGGGCGTCAAAGGCACCGTCAGATGGGTTTTCCCCATCGCGCGCGCGCATCAAGAAGTTAGATTCTGAGTTAGATTCTAAGTTAAGGGGGCGATTTCCGGTTTTGCGTCTGTGGGTTACACCCTGTTTGGGTTCCTGATAGCACGAGGGGCCGGTTCCTGATGGCACGTGTCCGAGGGTTCCCGATGGCACAAGGCCGTCCACAGCTTGTCCACAGGCCGGATTAGGCTCGAAGGCGAGCAGCACGCGCCCGCCAACCTCGACCTCTAGAAACAGTGTGTATCCCGGCAAGGGCTGACGGCGCACGATGTCGCGCAGCTCAAAGGCGAAGCGCTTGAACGGCGATAGCGCGCCAGATTTCTGGTGCAGGTGACGGAAGTCGAATCGCCAACCGCTGCGCTGCCGTCCGCCATGCTTGCGCACAAGGCGATAGAGCCAGCGGTCAAGCCCGCCGGTCAGATCGAAATAGGCCCGGTCGATGGTCAGGATGAGGGCGTTGTCGAGGACAGCCTGATAGAACCAGTCGGGCACTATCAGCTCGATCCCATCCGGGCGACCAGTCCGATCCGTGCGCTCTTTCCATTCGTTGATCCAGGAGAAGCGATGGCGGCGGCCTTCCGCCGCCTGACGGATGGAGGTGCTGACCGTCGTCGATTGCAGGCGGTCGAGTGCTGCCTTGAGGCGCTGATAGTCGCGAAGCGATGTGCCGCGACCGATGAAGGTGAGAATTTCATAGGGCGTCGCCGCCATGAGCCGCGACGTGCGCAAGCCCGAGTCGCGAGCCTCAACGATCTGGCTTGCGGCCCAGATCAGGATGTCGGCATCCCAGATGGTGGCCATGCCGTGGTCGGGCACGGCCTCGACGCGGATCGAGACAGCGCCCGCGACGAAGTCGATGGGCGTGACGCGATGCGATTTCGACAGGGAGAAAAAGGGATAGGCCATGAGATCCTGCGCATCTCTTGGCGCGAAATCGCCAGGGAGCGCCCGAAAGAGATCGAGCTGCCCACGTTCCGAAAGGGTTCGATGCCGCGCCGACATGGAATAAGGACGCCGGGTCAGCGCGCGAAGTGGCTTGGCTGGCCGCCCGACGGGAAGCCATGGCGCTTGGCGGG
The DNA here is from genome assembly GCF_046503825.1 of Asticcacaulis sp. W401b. Taxonomy (NCBI): domain Bacteria; kingdom Pseudomonadati; phylum Pseudomonadota; class Alphaproteobacteria; order Caulobacterales; family Caulobacteraceae; genus Asticcacaulis; species Asticcacaulis sp. W401b. The sequence goes on along the minus strand of NZ_JBKFEE010000011.1, from coordinate 39,283 downwards.
GAGAACCTGACCGCGCGGATCGGTTGTCGATGTCACCGCGCCGCGCTCGGCCCAGGCTTGCAGGTCGTCGACGGCGTAGACGACGCGGCCACCGAGTTTCTTGTAGGCGGGGCCGGTGCCATAGGTGCGGTGTTTTTCGAGGGTCCGGGCGGAGAGGCTGAGAAATTCGGCGGCTTCCTTGGTGCGCAGAAAGCGCGGCGGCAAAACGGCGAGATCGGGTCGCATGGATCGGCCTTTCGTGGTGTGCGTTGGCACCGTCGGGAATAGACGGCGAATGCAGGCCACGATGGCGAAGGGAAGCAGGTTGGATGGAGGAGGAATTTGTGGGGTACGAATTTCCCACATCGCGTCAGTACAAGTGTTTTAGGGTTTGCGACGGTGGCGAAGGAGTTTGCGGTAGCCGCCGGAAACCATCGAGCGGGCGTCGCGGAGGAGCGACATCACCGAATGGCGGATCGGGGACACTTGCCATTCGCTACGGCCCAACCGTTTGATGCGGAAGAGGCTCTGGGCGATTTCCTGCTGGGTGGCGCCGGAGCGCAAGCCGTCGATGGCCTGTAGCATGCGCCGTGCCCGGGCGCGCTGCTGGCGCGTCAGACGTGCGTCGGGCGGCACGGAACGGCCATGAAGGTGAGCGAGGAGGCGATAGACGGCAGCAAGCCGGTCGAAGCCTTCCGGCGTCAGGGGAATGATCGCGGCAAGGGGTTCGGCGTCCAGGCTGAACACTTGCAGCCTTTGATCATCCAGCAGAGGCAAGAGCGCATGGAAGCCGTCAATGCCTTGCTGGTCCGCCGACAAGACGAGCGGCAAGGGACTGTCTTGCGAGGGCGCGTCTTGCAGCACCGGCGGCGGTGATGACAACAGAACCACGCTGGTATCGGCTTGCGGCAGCCAGAAGACAGGGGCGTCAGGCAGGTCGAGGGTTGGATCGACGGCGAAATCGCAACCCCCAGTGCTGGCGGATTTTTTCCGTCAGCTGTTCTCGGTCAGCGCCGGGGTCGCTCAGAGCTTCATAGTCCCTGTCGTAGCCTTCGTTGCGGCGCAACCACTCCCAGGCAAGGTCGGAGGCGCTCAGGGTGTCGACGTGTTCGTAGTTCGCGGCGGATCGCCAGCGAGACGCATCTGGCAGCATCAGAACCCTCCATCAATGTTGCCGAATTGAGGGAGGGTTAAGATTCCCGGATGGGTTGTCGCGCGGAAGACAGAGAGTCGGCATCGCCTGATGCCATAGAAGCATCACCCCGTTAAGCGGGCGGGTTCTTGCCGATCAGCTCCCGATAGCCGTGCTCGCTCATCCATTGGGCGCGAGCGAGATGGGTGGCATGAACGCGGCGACATCGTTCCGGATCGGCCTCGGGGTCAAGGTCGAACAGAACCCTCACGACATCGCGCCAGTCAGCGCCGTCGCGCTCGGCGTCCAGGAGGCGCAAGTAGAGCGTCATATGCTCCTGGTCGTAGACCGTGAGCGACGCCCCAGCCGGTGGCTCGTCCTGAAAATGTTGGGTTGATTGCGCCATTACCTGACACCGTAGCAGATGATTTCCACGCCGTTAACTCTATGCACCGTGTCAATGACCCGGGCATGATGAAGAACGGAGAAGACGGGCATGTTGTTCTCGGCGGTCAATCAACGATTATCTTTGCCGGGACTGTTCATGATGCAGAAGCACGCCTTCACCCTTGTCGGTCAGCAGGAGCACAATGCCGGCCGCCTCCAGTGCCCTGCGAACCTGATCGCGCGTGGTTTCATACACCTCGAGGCCGCTTTCGGATTCGAGGCGCTTGAGCGCGGTCAATGATACTCGGGCCTTGTCAGCGAGCGTCTCCTGCGTCCATCCCAGCAACGCGCGTGCGGCCCGTGATTGTCGGGCGGTGATCATGCATGATCACCTCCCACCGGCAGCAACGCATATGCCAGAACTACGACTATAATAGTCGTTCTGGGCGCGTGGTGCGAGTAAAAACCGTTGAAGATCGAGGCGCTAACCGGAATTGGCAAGCAACTGATTCGGTTGTCATAGGAAAGACCCCGGCCGGAGGGCCGGGGCCTTTGCGCCGGGGTCAGTCGCCGCGGCGGCCGTTGGGGCGGGACCAGATCAGCGAATAGGTCTCGCCGTCTTCGTCGTCGAAGAGGTTGGCGTAGATGGGGGCGTTGAAGCTCGGATCGTCGAGCTTGAGGCCGAGATAGGGCCGGTCGTCGTTGGAGCGCTTCGACCAGGCGGCTCCGATTTCTGCCCGGCCGACCATGACACGGTGGCTGGGGGCGTTTTCGCCGTTGGCGCGAAGGTCGGGGACGATGCGGACGCCCTTGGCCTGGACGCTCAGAGTGACGATCTCGCCGGTAAACTCGTTCGAGCCGGTTTTCTTGAAGGTGCCGATGGTAGCCATTTTGAAATCTCCGTTTTTCGTATTCGAGCCCGCTACCGCAGCGGCCTCGATGGCGATCGGGAGGCCGGAGGCGATCGACGCCGCATCGCCAAATCATTCATGATGGCGACCGGAGCGAAGCGGAGGATGGCGACAGAGCGGTTTTCTTGGCTCGCGAGGAATGGGTGAAACCCAGGGGAAGAAAATTGCGTCGCGTCATTGCGGCTTAGGCGGTCGAGGCGAAGCCGTCCTTCGGCCAGATCAGCCCATTGGAGAGGCCGTGCAGGTGGCGGACTCTCAACGAGTCCGAACGGAGATAGATGGCTGCCCTGGTTCCCCATGAACCGGCATAGGCAGTGACATCGAGATCAATAGCCTGTGCCAGGACCTTCGGCTTGCATCATCCTGACCAATGTCACCCGACGACCAGCCGCAGTCCAGTCTGGTTGGCGGCGTCAGTCTGCGGCTCTTCTGTCGAGTGGCGTATGGCTATCGTGTTTCATCGGCTTACATGATGATCGTTCACACCGCCCATCCCAAATACCTTGAGGCACAAGGCGGCGGAAGCCTTCGTTTGGCTGTCGACCTGCGTTGATCACGATGACTACGCCCGCGCCACGGTCCCGCTCGACGGCGGGGACGCCACCATGCCCGCCACCCTCAGAAACGCTGTGATCCCCACGGCGACCGCGCCGACGACGGAAAAGATGACCTGCCAGGTTTCGGACGGCATAGTGTGCTTGACGATGCCGTGTGTGGCGTGGAAGCCGGCGATTGCCGCCGGAAGCACAAAAGCCGCCGCAACAAGCAGCCTGATCCAGAGAGGGCGCACGACGATCAGCAGAAATTGACCGATACCAAGCGTCAGTGCCGCGCCGACAAGGCCGATGAGGATTGCGCCTGGCCATCCGGCGCCCGTGCCATAAGCCCACGTTCCGATTGAAACGCCGGCGAAAAGCGGTAACGCGAAGACCGCGAGCGTGAACAGCAGCCAGCACAGGAAGCCTATGGCGGCGATGGATGCGAGAATGCCGAGAAAGATCATGGTGGTGTCTCCGGGAGATGAACTCTGACGGTTGCGCCTCCACCACCACCACGGCGCAGTCAGTGTATAGCAAATCGATGATGATAAGAGGAGTGGAAACTGGCAGGTTTCCGCCATTTGAGGCGAGGCGTTCGCCCCGTTAAGGGGCGAAGGGATCGATTTCGCGCAGGATAGAGGCCTCGTCGCCGTCGAATTCGGCGGCCGGCGTGACCGAGAGCGTGCCGTCGCCGGCGCGGAATATGACAATGGCGACCATCAGGGTCGAGGCGAGGCTGAGAGCGAAGGCGTAAGCGTCGGTGGAGGACATTGATCCGGCTCCTGTTTGAAGCGGTGGACCATCCCCCGCTGACAGGCGCCCGACGTGTCCGGACAAGGGCCGCAATCACCGATGAAGGCGAAGCCGCAAGCGGCGGCACGCGCATGCGTAGTCCGACCCTTTACGGGTTGATGGCGTCAGGCCATTGGATGGATCAAGGATAAGCGCAAATGAAGCGGGGTGGTTCCTGTTCGAATATTCGCCGGAATCAATTGCGTTCGGTGATGCTATTGGCTTGTTATGTTCGTTGACTGCGCCTTGACGCATGGCCTTGGCTTCGGCATCGTCCTGGCTATGTCTTCAGCGCCTAACGCCGTTCGCCTTCGTGTATCGATTGAGGGTATCCAGCCAGCCATATGGCGGCGTCTGGTCATACCTGCACACTGGAATCTCGAACACCTCCACCTTGGAATTCAGGCCGCGTTCAATTGGTGGAACTACCATCTCCACGAATTCCACATCGGCGGACTGCGCTTTGGCGATGTCGCCCTTCTGGAAGATGGGGCGGGTCCAGATGATCCGCGCGTTTTCGATGAGCGGGAGGTTCAACTTAAGGATTTTTCGCGATCCGGAAGCACTTTTACTTACACATATGACTTCGGCGACAACTGGCGACATACGGTTGAACTGGAGGAATGGCTCTGGCTCGATATATTCCCTAAAAAGGCCATCTGCGAGGACGGTGCCTTTGCAAGGCCGCCTGAAGATGTCGGCGGGATCTCGGGATATGAGCATTTCCTCGAGGTGATGGGGGATACTGACGACCCTGAACATGCCGACATCAAGCGTTGGTGCGGTGGGCACTTCGATCCCGAGTGGTTTGATCTCGACATCGTCAACAAAGATGTCGGCAACGCGCTGAAACCAAATGTTCGCCGGAGGCTGCATCAGCCCAAGCCAAAGCGGGTGTAGGCGTTCTAGCGGCGCTCACGCGCCGCTCCCGCCAAATCGATATACCGGGATTCCCAGCTTGCGGGCCTTGTCGGCGAGATTGTCCTGTATGCCGGTGCCGGGAAAGACGATAACGCCGATCGGCATGACGGAGAGCATTTGGTCATTGCGTTTGAACGGGGCGGCCTTGGCGTGCTTCACCCAGTCGGGCTTAAAGGCGACCTGTGGCACCTTGCGATGGTCGGCCCAGCGCGCAGCGATCTTTTCTGCGCCTTTGGGAGAGCCGCCGTGCATCAACACCATATCGGGATGCTTGGCGTGGACCTGATCGAGCTTGGCCCAGATCAGCTTGTGGTCGGCAGTGTCGCCGCCGGTGAAGGCGATCTTCGGCCCGGCGGGCATCAGCACTTCGGTCTCAGTGCGACGTTTGGCTGCCAGAAAATCGCGGCTGTCGATCATCGCTGCGGTGAGATTGCGATGGTTGACCATCGATCCAATGCGGGGCCTCCAGCTTGATCCCGTATGGCGCTCGAAATGGTCGGCGGCCTGATCGCGCATCAGTTCGAAGGCGTCGCGGCGCTCCAGAAGCGTCTGGCCCTCGGCGGTGAGGCGCTCCAGTTCGACGGACTTCACCTCGCTGCCGTCCTGTTCGCGCTGAAGGCGGCGCTGTCCCTGCTCGTTGTCGTCCAATTCGCGTTCAATTCGGTCGGTGGCGCGGTGGAAGAGATTGACGGTTGACCAGAGAAGATCATCGAGATCGGGTTCGAGGCGGGTGTCCGTGAGGGTTGCGATCAGGGCGTCAAAGATGTCGGCGATAGCGCCGGTGACGCGGGTTGCTTCCGGCAGGGGGCGGGGGTCTGGCTCGTTTTCAAAGGGGCGATAGCCGTAAAGCTGAAGCTCCTGGAGTAGATGGTCTGTGGGAGAGGATGCGTGGTGGGGCTCGAAATCGTCGTGCTCGCTCATGGGATGCTCCATCGTTTGGACCGCGACCCTCGCGGCCTTCATGGCGACGAAGCGCATGGGCGGGACGGGACTGCACGCGGCGCGCAGCGCAGGGCCGAAGCGTGAGCGGAGGATGGCGACAAGCCGGCTATTTTGTTTCGCGATGGAAAGGCGGCCCATCTTCTCTTTTGGGCCGCCGCCGGAAAATAGTCGGCGCAGCCATTGCCGCCCCGGCACGCCTATGGGCCGATCGCCCTCTCGAAGGCCGAGGCGCGGTTCTCTTTCGATGCATCGGCATCCGCGCGGGCATATGGCGATGACCTCCCCACTTTTCTCCCTGCCGGTTATGCCGCCAGGCCCAAGAAGCGGGCGACGTCCTGTGGTGCGAGTTGGCCCCTGAGATTGGCCTGGAGTGTATCGAGGCCAAGGTGCCGGAGATCTTCGTTGAAGTCCTCCAGTACCGGCGAGAGTACGATTGCCTCGATCCCGACCGCGTTCGCCCGTTCGACCAAACTGTCCTGCGCACCGTCGCCCGCGGGGTCGTTGTCGCGGATGACATAGAGCCGACGCAGCGTTTCCGGAAACAGAATGGCGGCGAGATGGGCAGCTGACAATGCTGCCGCCATGGCCATGTCCGGTATCGCCTGTCGTACCGACAAGACGCTTTCGATGCCTTCGCCCGCGGCCATCACATCACCCGGCACACCAAAGCGAACGGCATGACCGAGCAGGTCGCCCATCGCCTTGCGCTGCGTTTCGATCGGCGCCTTGTCGGTACCGTCAGGGGCGAGCCATGTCCGGTGGGCACCAGTAATCCGGCCGTTGAGATCGGTGACGGCGGCGATCATCGCTGGCCAGGTTTCAAGCGGGCCATGGTCATCGGGCCGGTAATAACAGCGTGGATGGAAGCGGAGGTTTCCGGTTCCGTGCAAAGCCGTAATGCCGCGTGTGCGGAGATACGTCTCTACGGGGGTGCCGCTGATCGGCTTCGACATGGCGATCAATCTCTTTGCCGCCTCTGCCGAGCCTGACGGAGCTGGTTTGCCCATTCGTTTCTTGGGTGCGGGAGCGGGTTCAGGATGCGGCATACTGAGAAAGGAACGCGCCTCGTCGACGACATCGGCGAAGTCAATGAGGCCGCAACTCTCACGGATCACGTCGAGCAGGTCGCCATGTTCGCCGGTGGCCGCATCGGTCCATTTGCCGGCCGGTCCCTTCGTCGTCTCCTTGAGCCGCACGAACATCGAGCGGCCCGGCGTATTGCGGACATCGCCGACCTGCCAGTAATTGCCCTGGCGACGGCCGGCGTCGAGATAGTGGCGGCACACCGCCTCGGCCTCTTGGCCGAGACGGGTCGCCAAATCGGAAGCGTCGAGCCGGGTCATCATGCTGCCTCACGTTCGCCGATGCGTTGGAGCGGGTAGCGGCCCAACACGCGATCCAGCACCACGGGGCCGGCGGCATCGGTCGGCACGAACATCCTGAGCTTCCACGAGATGATCTCGTGAAACAGGCCGTAGGCGGTAAGCCGCTCGCGCATCGTGTCGGTGAACCCCGACAATTCGATGCGATCTGCGCCCATGACGCGGACGCGGCGAAGCTGAAGCCCCTCAGCGAGGTCGAGGATGGTGCGCCCATCCATCAGCGCCATGAAGGCATCGGCAGGCGTGAGCGTGGCTGCGCCGGTCGTGGTTGCGTTGGCCGCCCAGGCCGGCGAGACCTTGCGGCCAACGATCCGTTCGCCATCGTCGGTCTGGAGCCGATAGACACGTGTGGATTCGTTCGGCAGCCGCTTCCAGATCGGCAGCAACAGTCCAGAGACGATATGGATCGTGCTGTCGGAAAACTCCGGCACATCCGCAACCTCGGCGGCCCAGGCCGTGGCGAAGGCGCTGCGCTCCGTCTCGATCCAATGTGTCTCGCCCATCATCTTCAACGGAACGGTGTGCGATTCCATCGGCCGGACCAGCCGGACGCGGCGTTCGATCTCGCCATCGTCGAGCATGATCGAGGTGGCGGGGATCTGCACGGCGGCGCGGCCCGAACGCTCATTGACCAGCAGCCTGGCGCTGGATTCGCCCAGATGGGCGAGTGCGTCGTCCAACGTGACCGGGCAGTTGCGGGTCCGCTGCGCGATCGTGAGGAGCCGGGTCTCGGCGCCCGTGCCCGGATGCGTATAGATCGTCTGGCGATCAGTGACGGTGAAGCCTTCCGCCGTCAACGTTTCCAACCCGACATCGTAGACGCCGCTGGCGATGGCGCCCTCGATCTTGGCGGTGAGAAGCTGCTCGAAGGCGGTAAACAGCACGCCCTGAAGCTCGATCGTCAGCGCCAGCAGCCGGTTGAGGAATGTGGTGATGGGCGGTAGTTCGTCTTTGATGCCATTCGTGTCCATCAGCTTCAGGCCGGTGGCGGTTTCGAAGCGCTCGAGTGTGCAGCCTTCGACCTTGCCTCGCACCAGCAACAGGTAGAGTTGGCGCAGTGCATCGCGAGCATAGGGGCTTTCGAGATTGTCCTCGGGGCGGAACAGGCCTTGGCCGCCAGTCTGACGCTGGCCGCGCGTAATCGCCCCGAGCGTATCGAGCCGCCGGGCGATGGTGGAAAGAAAGCGCTTCTCCGCCTTCACATCCGTGGCGATCGGCCGGAACAGGGGCGGCTGTGCCTGGTTGGTCCGGTGCGTGCGGCCGAGGCCCTGGATAGCGGCGTCCGCCTTCCAACCGGGTTCGAGCAGATAGTGGACGCGCAGCCGCGTGTTCCGCGCCGACAGCTCGGCATGGTAGCTGCGGCCGGTGCCGCCCGCGTCCGAGAAGATCAAGATGCGCTTGGTGTCATCCATGAAGCCTTGAGTCTCGGCGAGATTGGCGTCGGCGGCGCGTGTCTCGACGACAAGGCGGTCGCCACCCGAAGGCGTGCTCTTGCGGACGATGCGCCGTGAACGGCCCGTCACCTCGGCCACCAGCTCCGTGCCGAAATGCTGGACGATCTGATCGAGCGCGCCGGGCACCGGCGGCAGCGAGGCGAGCTGCGCGATCAGCTCGTCGCGGCGCGCGACGGCTTCGCGGCTTTCGACGGGCTGACCGTCGCGATAGACCGGTCGCGATGACAGGTTGCCCTCGCTGTCGGTGACAGGCTCGTAGAGCTGCACCGGGAAGGAATGGGCGAGGTAGTCGAGAACGTATTCCCTGGGCGTGATGTCGATCCGAACGTCGTTCCATTCCTCGGTTGGCAGTTCGGCCAGACGGCGTTCCATCAGCGCTTCCCCGGTTGAAACGATCTGGATAACAGCGGCATGGCCGGCTTCGAGATCGCTGCCGATCGACCGGATCAGGGTCGGCGTTTTCATACTGGTGAGCAAATGGCCGAAGAAGCGCTGCTTGGCGCTCTCGAAGGCCGAGCGTGCGGCGGACTTGGCCTGTCTGTTCAATGTGCCGGAAGCGCTGGTGATATTGGCCGCTTCCATCGCAGCATCCAGGTGGTTGTGGATGATGGCGAAGGCCTCGGCATAGGCGTCGTAGATGCGGGTCTGCTCCGGCGTCAGCGCATGCTCGACCAGCTCATATTCCACGCCGTCGAAGGAGAGCGAGCGGGCGGTGTAAAGACCGAGCGCGCGCAAGTCGCGGGCCAGCACTTCCATCGCTGCAACGCCGCCGTCCTCGATCGCTTCGACGAATTCGGTCCTGGTCGAGAACGGAAAATCCTCGCCGCCCCAGAGTCCGAGGCGCTGAGCGTAGGCCAGGTTATGGACCGTGGTGGCGCCAGTCGCCGATACATAGACAACGCGGGCGTTCGGCAGGGCATGCTGAAGGCGCAGACCGGCGCGGCCCTGCTGTGAGGCGGCCACATCGCCGCGTTCTCCCTTGCCGCCACCGGCGTTTGCCATCGCGTGCGCCTCGTCGAAAATGATCGCTCCATCAAAATCGGAGCCCAACCATTCAACGATCTGCCGGACGCGCGAAACCTTGCTCCCGCGGTCGTCGGAGCGTAGCGTGGCATAGGTCGTAAATAGGACGCCTTCCGGCAATGTGATCGGGCGCCCTTGGGGGAAACGCGACAGCGGCGTGACCAGCAAGCGCTCCATGCCGAGCGCCGACCAGTCACGCTGCGCGTCCTCGATCAGCTTGTCGGATTTGCTAATCCAGACCGCTTTACGGCGACCCTGAAGCCAATTGTCGAGTATGATCGCGGCGGACTGACGGCCTTTGCCGACGCCGGTGCCGTCACCGATCATGAAGCCGCGCCGGAAGCGAACGGCATCTTTCGCATCCTCGCGGGCAGCACTGACCACGTCGAAGGTGGCGTCCACCGTCCAAGATCCGGCGAGATGGTCAGCGTGCGCTTCGCCCGCGTAGATGACGGTCTCGAGCTGGGCGTCCGACAACAATTCACGGATATTGGCGGGGAGGCGTGGCCGATAGCTTGGCTTGGGCGGTGCGACCGATGCCATCGCGGCGGATTGCACGAGCTTAGTCGGGTGCGCCTGAGAGCCGAGAATACGGATCGACTGCAATCCGTATTCTTCATAAATGCCGTCGGACAAACGGCCGCCTTCACCTGCTGGGCCGTCTTGGGTCTGGTAGGCAAGCGGCAGGCCCTCCGGCTCGGCCATCGGCACCGTCGCAGGGACGGTCTTGGCGGTGCGGTTGATGTAGCCGCGCACGCTGCGAGGGACAGAAGCCGCGACAGCCTGGACCGTGAGGGAGGGATCGACAGCGAGCCGTGTCGGCAGATGATCGTCGAGCCAGCCCAGCAGCGTGGCGGCGTTTGAGGCAACGCCGGGTGCGGTCGGGAACACGGCCGGATCGTCGGCGGGCCGCTTGTCGATAACGGTCAGCCGCGTCGGAAAGGTCGTGCCATGCTTGGCATAGACAGCGCCGTCGATGGCGGCGGAGAAGACGATGCGCCCGCGTTCCTGCAATCGCATGAAGATGTCTGTCCAGGCCGGATTGTCAGGAGCGAAACTGGCGCCGGTGATCGAGACCAGCCGCCCACCGGGAGCCAGGCGCGCCAAGGCTGAGGCGAGATGGCGGTAAGCGGCGTCTGCCACGCGGCCCTCGACATGGGCCATGACCGAAAAGGGCGGATTCATCAGCACGACGCTGGGCGTGACGGCGGCATTGAGATGATCGTCGATCTGTGCCGCGTCGAATTGGGTGACGGGAATGCCGGGGAAGAGAAGCGACAGCAGTCCGGCGCGGGTGTCGGCAAACTCGTTGAGGACGAGCGTACCGCCAGCGATCTCGGCCAGGATGGCCAGCAGGCCGGTGCCCGCCGAGGGTTCCAGCACTCTGTCGGCGGGGGTGATGGCCGCGGCATGGGCGGCGACCAGGCCAAGCGGGATAGGCGTCGAGAATTGCTGGAAGGTCTGGCTTTCGGTCGAGCGCCGTGTATGCGTCGGCAGAAGGTTGGCGATTTTCGTCAGCGCGGACAGCCTTGCCAAAGGCGTTCCGGCTTTGCGAAAAAGCGTATGGCCGTATTTACGGAGAAACAGGACGGTTGCGGCCTCGCAGGCATCATAGGCCGTCTTCCAGTCCCAGGCGCCTGCCGTATCCGACGCACCAAAGGTGGTTCCCATCGCCTCCCGCAAAACTGCGGCGTCGACCCGCTCGCCACGTTCGATATGCGGCAGCAGCAAGCCAGCTGCCGAGAACATGGCAGCAGCGGGCTCGGGATTGGAGACAAGCGGAAGCGTCGCGGCGGCGGTCGCCGTCGTGGATGCGGAGATCAGGGTCATCGTGGAACCTCACAGAGAGCGGGAAGGAACGAGCCTGCGCGGCGCTCTCTCTCGACCGCTCTGGCTCAAACCCGTCCCGGCAGCCCTCTCACTCTCACGACGTCCGCATGGAAAAAGCGCCCGACCGCGAGGTGGGGCGCTTTTCGAGGGGATCAGTTCCAGAGCCCGTCCGCGATCTCGGAGGCGACGAGTCTGCGGGCTTTGCGGACCAGGTCGTCGCCGCAGGTATCGACGTGGCCGAAGAAACGGGCGCGCGCGCCATTTTCGGTCCAGTCGGCATAGGTGCAATATTCCCGAGCGTCAGATCGAAACGCCCGCATGTCGCTGGCCCAAAGAGGCTTGGGCTCGACAACGACGGTGAGGCCGCCTCTGGTTTCCGGCCAGGGCAGAGACCGTTCATGCGGCGGATTTTGGCGATCCGCCGCGAAGATGGCGTCGATGTCGATCATGGCGCCTCTCCCGGCTCGGGGCGCACGAAGCCTTCGGGATCGCCGGGATCGGGCGGCAGATAGGCGTCATAGGGATTGCCGTCGGCGAGATGGCCGAAGGGCGTGAACACGTAATCACCATCGTCTCGCCCCACGGCGCAGATGGCGTAGCGCGGGCTGCCGGTCGCCGCGTCGAGGCACTCCATGAGGGCGAGATTGCCGTCACCCGCGGCGCGCAAAAGGGTCTGGAAATTGGTCCGGGCAGGGGCGGGGATGCTCATAGCGGACCTCCCGCTTTGGAGATGGTCTGGTTGAGCCAGCCATCGGTGTAGATCCAGTCCACGGTCTCGCCGGTGGCGAGATCGAGGACGTGAGCGCCGCCGCCGAAGCCGTCGAGACGCGGCCGCGAGCAGGTGTTGGCGTATTGGAAGCCCCATCTGCCAGCGAGGCCGAACTCGGCGGCGCAAAGCTTTACGAACTGGATCAAGCGCTCGGGGTCGCCGGTCACGTCGTCTCGCATCCAGAGTTGGCTGCCGCCGTGCTCGGGCTGGATCGAGAGAAGAAAGCCTTCGGAGGGCGGTTCCTCTGACGCGCCTTCCGCGGACAGCGTGTTGTAGAGGTCGAGCGCACGGGCGGCGTTCTCGGGCGTGCCGACGTCGAGCAGGCATGAGAAATGGGTGAAATAATCGGCCATGACAGGCTCCTGAAACGAGAAAGCCCAGCCCGCGTGGCATCACCGCGCAGACTTTGGATCTTGGGTCGGGCTGAATGGGTGGAGAAGGTAGGTGCAGGACGGCCGGAGCCGTCCCGCATTGCCCGCTATTCGGCGGCGACGGCGTGCGGAGCTTCGTCCTCTTCGTCGGAGAGCGTCTCGTCGTCATCGAGGAACGCGGGGAGGGCTTCGTCGCCTTCGCCGTTCATGGCCGGTTCGTCCAGATCGACCAGGCGAAGCGGCTCGGGTAGCCAGCCGGTGTCGGCCAACAGGCGTTCGGCTTCCTTGGCCATGTCGCCCTTTTTCAGATGGTCGATGAGCCCTGCTGCCCGCTCGCCCGCGCCCTCCCGAACGGCTTCGAGAATGCGGGGCTTGGTGACGCGGCCAAGATAGTTGCCAACGGTCGGCTTCCAGCCCGCCGTCACCATGTTGAGGCCAGTGGCTCGTGCCAGCCGGTCGGCCTGCGCCAGGCGTATGTCGAGCCCATGCTGGCTGACACCCGAACCGTAAGGGTTCGGTCGCTCGTACAGGGCGTTCACCCCGAAGCTGACGCAATGAGCCAGCAGATCGAGGCGTGTAGCATCGTCGAGGTGAGCCAACCAATCCCAGAGCGCCTGATCATCGGCGGGAACATGATCGCCCCAGCGCTCGTGCCGTTCGGCGACCTCACGCGCGGGTGCGCTGTCTTTCAACTCGTCGGACTGCGCCGAGAAGAAGACATGATTGACGCGGGCCTCGAGGCAGCCAGCGGGCGCGGTGCGCCGGAACGTGTCGCTGACCAGCTTGTGCAGCAGCATGGTCATGGCGACATCCGGATGTTCGGCGACCGCGTTGCGCAGAGCAAGGGTGCGATGCGCAGTCAATTCGATGACGAGGCGCTCGGGCAACGGCTTGATGCCTTCCTCTTCATCGTCTTCCGGCTCCACAGCCTGGCCGCCAATCGTGATGACGGCGCGCTGCACGGCAGGCGTGGCCAGATCGTCGGTATCACAGCCAGGCCCCGGTGCATCGCTGCCATCGCTCCCGGAGGATCGTTCATCCTCGGGACGGACATAGCCGCGATCCACCGACAGCGTGCCATCGGCGTTAAGGCTGACGAAGACGCCGGCGATGGCGATGTCGGCCGGATCGTAGATCGACGGGCGCTGCTCGAAGGCGTCGAGCGCTTGTTCGATCTCGCCGAGCCTCGCGTCGATATCGTCGGGCAACTCGTAGGCTTCAGAATAATCGGCTTCAAGTCGGTCATATTCCTCGCGAAGGGCCTCACGAGTGGCACGTTCATCTTCGGTCAGGTCGACCGTGACGCCGACAAGCGCCCGCAGTCCATGCTCGTGCCCATAAGGAAAGCTCAAGCTGGCTTCGACCCATTTCCAGCCTTCGCCCGCGATCTCGTCGGCGACGCTCTTCAGCTTTTCGGCCACCAAACGGTCGAGCAAGGCGGCATCTTGAAGCCAGCCGCCATCGTCGGACTGGAACAGGTCGCGCAGTACGCTGCCGCCGGCCGCCTCATAGGCTTCGATGCCCACAAAGACGGCGCGCTTGTCGGAGGCCCGTACCGTGGTTTCGGTCAGCATCCGGCGGATGTGATAGGGCTCTTTCTGCCATCCATCCTTGATCGCATCCCAGACCTGTTCCTGGCGGGCATGGTCGGAACTGACGGTGAAGGCCGTGAGCTGTTCGAGCGTCACGCCGTCGTCGGCGTAGATTTCCAGCAAGGTCGGCGAGACGGATGCGAGGCGCAGCCGCTGCTTGACGATATTGACGCCGATAAAGAAGGCGGCGGCGATGGCTTCCTCAGTCATGCCCTTATCCCGCATGGCTTGAAAGGCGCGAAACTGATCGAGCGGATGCAGAGGCGCGCGCTCCATGTTCTCGACGAGCGACACTTCCTCGACCAGAACGTCGCTATTGGCCTCGCCGACGATGCAGGGGACGGGCGCGGTCTTGGCCAGGCGCTTTTGCTTCGCCAGCAGGTCAAGGGCGCGATAGCGGCGGCCACCAGCGGGCACCTCGAACATCCCGGTCTCAGTGCCGTCGGCGTCGAGGACGGGACGGACATGCAGGGACTGGATGAGGCCGCGCCGGGCGATGGACTCGGCCAGCTCCTCGATCGAGACGCCGGCTTTGACACGCCGGACGTTGGACTGGCTGAGCACCAGCTTGTTGAAAGGAATGTCGCGCGCCGACGACAGGGTGATTTTCTGAACAGCTGTGACCATGTTCATGACTCCGCGACGGGCGGCCGGGAGCCTCTCTCTCGACCTCCAAACCCGTCACGAAGCGAAGCGCCGCCCTCTCACTCTATGAGGGCAGCGGCAGGCTGGCGGAAAAGCGTAAAGCCGGAAACCTGTGTCTGCGCCTTTCCGGTTTTCATGATCGTCACGCTGCGCGACGTCATCTCATTGATGGGACCGCATACAATCCGCACATATTGGAGTGCGGCTTGTTATCGTCGGCTAAGGTTCCACAAGCGCCCAGTCGATACGTAGACGGTGCCCCCTTACCTTGCCTTTTGGTAGGGCCTTGCGGTCGACCAACTTGCCCCGCACCTCAAAATCCGAGTTGATCTTCACGATCAGGATTTTGCTGAAGTTACGATCAAGATTGATCTCGACGACATCACAATTCTTGAATGGCGTGATAGTTTTCACTTCCACGAAGTCATTTCCAAGACGGCCGTCGGACCCCTTGGCGTAATTGCGGTGTAGCTTGATGCCATGGGTGATCGCGCCATACAGCTCGCCAATGTCACCATATACTTGGAGGTGTCTGCCAGTGAGTTGGTAGTATTCCTCGGCGGTGCTGATCAGCGACTCAAAGACCGATACGAGCGACAGGTCGGCATTGGGATAGCGTGCGCGCCACTCTTTATATTGAATTTGCTGATTGATTTCATCCCAACTGACCCAATCACCATCATCCCATATGGCGTTGTCTGGCCCCAAGGTGTTTTCCATCACGAGTTTGAATCCTACTGCGTCCTATTGCCTGCAAAGGCTGGGGAAACCTACAGCAAGGTTAGTAATAGACTGTAAAGCCTTGCGCAGGCCGATTTTGCCAAGTGCGCCTATCACGCTGCCTCTTGTCCATGGCGGGCCATGCTTACGTGGGCATCGGGTAAGAAGCTGAGCAGCCAGTCGGCTGCCTTGCTTGCCTGGGAGGCGGCGCGGACGATGGCGCGATTGTCCTCGCGCAAGACCTCGAGCCAGGAGCCGAGATAGTCGGCATGGCGGACGGTGGGCGTAATGCCGAGTGAGGCGCAGCAGAAGGCTGCGTTGATCTCAGCAATCAGTTCTTCGAAGGCGTATGTCTTCGAGCCGAAGGAACCGGAGAAATCGCGGTTCAGGCGGGAGGCGTGGCCTGTCGCGTGCCCCATCTCATGTAGGGCCGTCCTGTGCCAGTTGATTGGCTCGAAATACGCTTGGGGCGGCGGCACCTGCACATAATCGTGTGCGGGCACATAGAAGGCGCGGTCGCCGCCGATGCGGAAGTCGATGCCGGTCGCCCGGATCAGCGCCTCGACCTGTGGTTCGATGAGGCTGGGCGGAGGCGGTGGGGCCACGATGGAGACATCTTCCGGCAGGCCGTCGCATTGCGCCGTATTGAACACCGTGAATCGTTTGAGGAACGGGATCGCGGCCGCTTCCTTGCCGGATTCGCGGGCGCGGCGCTTTTCGTCCTCCGGGGTGAAGCGGTCTGCATAGACGATGGTGGTGCCGCGTTCACCTCTGCGGACGTTGCCGCCAAGCGACAGGGCCTGGCGGAAGGTGAGCCAGCTCTGGCCGGGAAATCCGTGCTGGATCACCGCGCCCCAGAGGATCAGGACATTGATCCCTGAATATTCTCGGCCGGTGGTCGCGTTCCTCGGCATGGCGAGGGGGGCCTTGGCCGTTGCCGATCCCCAAGGCTGGACCCAGGGCACGCGCTCGGCTTCCAGTTCGCCGATGATCTTGTTGGTGATTTCGTCGTAAAGGCTCGCCCGGTCATGGTTGGCGCGAGTGGGGGCGGTTCTTCTGGACATCGCGGATCTCCGCGACGGGCGCCGGGAGCCTCTCTCCCAGCCATCAACCCGTCACGGAAAACCCGTCCGGACTTTCACTCTCGGGGGCGTTGCGGGGGCTCCCCGCAGAAGGGGTCGGTCGAGACATTGGCTCGACCGCAGGGGAATGTCTTCCCCCCATATCCGGAGGCATTCCTACGAGCTTCCTTGAAAACTGTCAGAAACTTGCATATATTTCTGACAGGAAAAAATACGATGACACGGCTGACCGAACAGATTCTGAGCCATGCGACGGGATTGCCCGAAGGCGCCCCCTTCTCTGCTAAGGGTCTGCTTCACCTCGGAAACCGAGCGGCCGTGGATCAGGCATTGTCGCGCCTAGCCGAGCGCGGGCAACTTATCCGCGCTGGTCGTGGCGTCTATGTGCGTCCCACAGCCAGTCGGTTCGGTACGCGTGCCCCTTCCGTCGAGCAGGTAGTCGAGGCTCTTGCCAGCCAAAAAGGAGAGATCATCGTCTCGAACGGCGCTGCGGCGGCGAATGCCCTTGGCTTGACGACGCAGGTGCCTGTCCGCTCGGTCTATCTGACATCCGGGCGCAGCCGGAAAATGCATCTGGGTAAGCAGGTCGTTGAATTGCGGCACGCGCCGCGCTGGCAATTGGCGCTGGCCAACCGCCCGGCGGGGGAGGCTGTGCGAGCGCTGGCCTGGCTCGGCCCGGAAATGGCGGATGCCGCACTGGCGGCATTGAAGCGGAATATGCCGCCCGACGTTTTCGGCGAACTGGTTGCCGCCGCGCCGCAGTTTCCGACGTGGCTCGCGCAGAGTGTCGGAAAGGCGGCCTATGGCTGACGTCTTTCTCAAGCTTTCAGACGAAGATCGGCGCGATGCTCTAGGCGTCGTCGCCGACCGTTTGGGTCGTCCTACCCATCCTCTCGAAAAAGATACGTGGGGGTGTGGGCGTTGGCGACCCTTGTTGAAAATACGCCTTCACCAGGTTGCACTGGATTCGCACCCGTTGGGTAGCAGACCCTCTGGGAACTTCGGCGCACACCCCCTGGCATTCAGGGCACGACCGGATAAAAGGGCTTGCCCCAGTTTTGGTCGGGATTGTCCATCATCAGATCAGCGAAAATGGGCATAAGGAAGCCTAGGATGGCGGCGCCATCTTGGACCTGAGTGCGGTTTACGCTGCTGTTCCAGGTTGAGCCGCCATGGACGAGTTGATTTCGCAGTACATATAGCCGGTCGAAGACGAAGCTGAGTAGACGATGGGTGTCGCCGCTCTGAAACGCCTGCGCAAAAGCACGTGAGGACGCTTTGAAGCGCTCCTCCCAATCCTCAAAACCCGAAATTCCATTATGGTGCTGCCAGAATGGATGGAAGACGTAGCGGTTGTCCATCAGCAGCCGCACGGGGCCAGAAAAACGCTGCCAGATCGCGCCGTGGATCCGCCTCTGATTGTCGAGTGCGATCAGCCGGCCGAAAAAGTCGGTGAAGGCGGCGCGCTCGCCCGGCTGGATTGTTTGGAATTCGCCCTCGTCGGCGTATGCGGCGTTAAATGCTATCCACAGGAAGATAAAACGAGCATCGGCATCTGCTCCGCAGGCCTCAGCGCGTCCGATCCAGCTAATGGCGCGATGGACGCGCAAGCTCATTGTCTGGGGGAAAGCTTCGCGCACCGCACGCTGCTTGGTCTTCAGCTCAGCATGGGTGATGGCTGTCTTGGTCGTCATTCCGTTTTGTTCCCGTTGTCTCATGGCAGAGAGTCGAAATCGCTTCTGCGGTGGCTTTTGACCAAGGTGCGCAACCCCTCGGGCGCAATGACTTCCACCGCATCGCCCCATTGATAGAGGTGCCAAGCCATCTCAAGCCAGCCGGCTGCATGAAAGCGCACGATCAGACCGCCATCTTCCTGCACTTCCGCGACCTGTCTTGGGTGAAAGCAAAACTCGGCCGCCCGCGCTGCTGCATGGGGTGAGAAACGCCAAATGACCTCGTCATATTGCGCGGGATCTTGGTAAACGCCGAAGGACTGGGCGGCATATTCCTCCAGCGAAAAGCCGGGCTTCAGGGTGAAACTCTCGTCCAGGGTCTGGGCGCTCAGGATCTGGTCCATGCGGAAGTTCAGTATGTCTTCACCGCGCGCCGGCTGACGCGCCACCAAATAGCTGCGATGCCCCAGCAGAAGACCATGCGGCTCGATGATCCGTTCGGGTGAGTCCTCGCTTCTGTAGCGTAGCCGCAAGCGGAACGGGCCACGTAGTCCCTCGATCACAGCGTCCAGTACCGCCGGCGCCAGATTAACCCTCGGGCCTGGGCGGGTGACGGATCCCATCGCCAAAAGGACAGCTTCGACATCGGCTTCTGTGCGACGGGCGTCTCGCGGCGTCAGACGGGCCAGAAGTCCGTCGCGTAGGTCATCGAGCGCAGCGGCGTGGCGCAGGCGACCATCGCTTCGCGCCGTTCTACCGGCGATCTCCAACGCCTCGACCGCCGTCTCCAGACGGGGCTGGAGTCGTTCGAGCTTAGGGTCGGCGACGCGCCACCGCCGCCGACGGTCCGGGCCGTCCAGCGTGTCGACGTTGGTAAAGATAGTTTCCAGCGCGTCGGTCATGCGTTGCGCCGTGCGGTGGGAGACACCGAATTCTTCACAGATCTCATCGAGGGAAATTCCGGTCCGCCGTGTGGCAGCCAACCGCGCCAGCCTGACCAGGTCCTGAGCCTTGGCGAACGACATAAATCCGAGTCCCGATTGTGAGCCATGTCAGATATTGACACCCACACACAGTATGTCAGAGGTTGCAGTCTGTCGAGATGCATCTCTTGTTGGGACTGCGCTCGCGAAGGGGACCTTTATGCGAATTAGAGACGGAGGCCGGATACTATTGTCCGCATCAGATCTGATGCGGTTCATGGGGTGTACCCATGCGACTGCGCTCGACCTCGCATTTATGCAGGGCAAAGGCCCTGTGCCCCGCGATGACAGCGATGACGCAGTTCTGCTCCAGAAACAGGGCGATGCCCATGAGGCTGCCCATCTGGCTAGGCTGAAGGCTTCGGGCGTTTCTGTTGTCGAGATCGCTCGGTCGGACATTGCCGAAAACGCGGAGGCGACGCGTGTCGCACTGGCGGGAGGACCACAGATCGTTTTCCAGGGAGCGCTGCTCGGCGAGAATTGGGGTGGCTGGTCGGATTTTCTCGAGCGCGTCGAGCGCCCCTCGGAGCTTGGCCCCTTCAGCTATGAAGTCACCGACACCAAACTCAAGCGGCGTCCCCATCCCAAACATGTACTGCAACTGGTGCTTTACTCGGACCTCTTGGCCGAGATTCAGGGTGTCGCCCCCGAATATGCCCATGTCGAACTCGGAGATGGGAGTAGGGCGCAGTTGCGGCTCGCCGACTATCAAGCCTATGCGCGAATGGCGCGCCAGCGGCTTGAGGCATTTCTGAGCAACCCGATCCCGACCAGGCCGATTCCCTGTGCCGATTGCGGACTCTGCCGCTGGGGCGATCATTGCGACAACATTTGGAAGACAGAGGACAGCCTGTTCAACGTCGCCAATATCAGCCGCAGTCAGGTCAAAAAACTCGAGGCATCCGGCATTGCAACGATGGAAGCGCTGGCAGAACTGGATCGTCCGATCCGCGGCATGGCTGAAAACACACGGGCGCGTCTGGTGACTCAGGCCCGTCTGCAACATGCCCGCAAGACCGGGACGCCCGCTTTCGAGCTGCGATTGCGCGAGCCTGGCAAGGGTTTCGATCTGCTGCCTGAGCCGCAGCCGGGCGACATATTCTACGATATTGAGGGCGACCCACATTACGAAGGCGGACTTGAATATCTGCACGGCGTCTGGGTCGAAGGTCAGTTCAATACCTTCTGGGCGCATGACCATGCCGCAGAGGCCACGGCCTTGTCCAAGTTGCTGGATTTCTTTCGGGACAGGCTCAGCGCTTTTCCCCAAGCGCGCATCTATCACTATGCGTCCTACGAGATCACCGCCTTGCGGCGACTGACCGCCAAATACGGGATCGGAGAGGCCTTCTTAGACCGCCTGCTCCGTGAGCGGCGCTTTGTCGATCTTTTTGCCGTGGTGCGCGGCGCGCTCATCGGCTCGGAAGCCAACTACTCTATCAAGTCGATGGAAGCTTTCTATGGGCGCAAACGCGATGGGGAGGTGAAAACGGCGGGCGGATCGGTCGTGGCTTATGAGCACTGGCGTGAAACGGGCGAACAGCAGATTCTCGATGAGATCGAGGACTACAACCGCATCGATTGTCTCTCGACAGAGGAGTTGCGCGACTGGCTGGTCAGCATCCGGCCTGCTGCGCCGTGGCCGGTTCTGACCATGGATGCCGGCGATAAGGAGGTCGAGGAAGACGCCGAAACGCAGGCTCTGCGCGCGAAGCTCGCTGCGACCGACCTGCCACCAGACCGACAGGACATGTTGTTCAATCTCGGCCAGTTTCACAAACGCGAAGCCAAGCCGGCGCAATGGGCGGTTTTTGACAGCGCAGGCAAGGACGAGGATGACCTGATCGACGATCTCGATGCGTTGGCGGGTCTCGAAGCCATCGACCCCGCAGAACCGGTCAAACGCTCGACGATGCGTCGCTATCGCTTTCCGCAGCAGGAAACCAAGCTGCGTGCGGGTCGAAGTGCAACTGTCCCGGTCCTCGATGGGCCACCGGCCAGTGTTAGCATTGAGGAACTGGATCGAACCACGCGGATCGTCACGCTCAAGGTCGGTCCCCGTAAAGCCCATTTTTTGGCTGACCGTCTGACGTTGCATCCCGACTGGCCGTTGAATACGGACGTCATTGCCGCGGCGTTACATGACGTGATCGAGGATCAATGCGGTGCCCGCCGCCTGACAGCGATCGATGATCTTCTGGCGCGCGCCGCCCCGCGTCTTGTGACAGGCGCTCGCTCGGATCTACTGAATGGCGCTGATCCGCTAACGGGAACGATCGCGGCAATTGCAGCCATGGACGGCACTGTGCTGCCGATCCAGGGGCCACCGGGAACCGGCAAGACCTATGTCACCGCACGGGCAATCTTGTCGCTGGTGCGCCAGGGCTACCGCGTTGGTGTTACTTCGAACAGTCATGAGGCCATCCGCAATGTGCTGATGGGATGCGTCGCGGCGCAGGACGATGGCGACCCTGTCCGTGGTCTGTGCATCGCTCATAAGGTCGGGAGCGGCGAGGACGGCTATTCCGACGATTTTATCGATGTCATCCGCTCCACCGCCAATGACGATCCTATATGGCACCGCGCCCATGTGGTGGGCGGCACGGCCTTCTTCTTTGCCCGCCCCGAACAGGAGCAGGCGCTCGATTGGCTGTTCGTCGATGAGGCCGGGCAGGTTGGGTTGGCCAATATGGTCGCTATGGGTCGGTGTGCGCGCAACATCGTGCTGGTCGGCGATCCGCGTCAATTGCCGCAGGTTATCCAGGGTGCGCATCCTTATCCGGCAAACCTGTCTTGCCTGGAATGGATGCTGGGCGATCATGCCACGGTCCCGCCCGATCGCGGCATTTTCCTGCCGGTTTCGCGCCGGATGCATCCCGATGTCTGCGCGTTCATATCGCGGCAGGTCTATGAAGGCCGCCTCACCAGCGCGCCTGATACTGCCGTCCAAGCTATAGGCGGGACGGGCGGTCCCGAGGCCGGTGCTTTCTGGGTACCGGTCACGCATGAGGGCAACGCCCAGGTCGCGGCTGAGGAAGTCGCTGCCATTCAGGCGACGATCACAGATCTGCTGAGGGGAACCTGGACCGACAAAGATGGGACAACGCGCCCCGTATGTCCGGCCGACATCATCGTCGTCGCGCCTTACAATGCTCAGGTCAACGCCCTACAGGATGCCTTGCCCGCCGCTATCCGTGTCGGGACGGTCGACAAGTTTCAGGGGCAGGAGGCGCCAGTCTGCCTAGTTTCCATGACCGCGTCGACGGTCGAGGAAACGCCCCGCGGCATGGATTTCCTGTTTTCGCTCAACCGAATCAACGTCGCCGTCTCGCGGGCCAAAGGCCTGGCGCTCGTGTTCGGCTCACCTCGGCTGCGCGAAGCCAAATGCGACACTGTCGAACAAATGCGCCTCGTCAATACCCTGTGCGCATTGCCCGAGTTTGGAGTTCTTTGAATGTGGACGAATTTTGAGGCGCGCCTCGATGAAAATGAGCAGGAACGCCCCATAGCCCTGCGACGGGCGCTTTTCGATGTGCTCCGGGGTTCGGGGCTACGTCCCGGTCAGGGCGTCACCAAGAAAATGGCATCCTTTGAATTTGGAGCAGGCGAGCGTCTGCTCTGGGAAATTCAGAGTCCGGCTAATATCTTTCTTGATGTGAAGTGGCGCGATCTGGTCGAAGCAAACGGCTTTGCCACCGAAGTGCGCCCCTATCAAAGCGGTATGAAGGATGGCGGCCGGCATTCCGCCCTTAGCCGCGACTGGTCTTTTGGCGATGCTGACTGCTTTGTCGTGCGGATAGACAACGCTGAGTCATTGCGTCGGCTGATCGGCGTTCTGTTGCAGTCCGACGATGAACTGGTGCTCAATCCGGCAGCGGTCACGCGCTGGATCGAACAGTTGCGTCATTTCTTTCCCGCGCTCGACCGCTTCGATCGACCCGACCCGCAATTCGACGAGGCGGAACGGACCTACAAGCTGCAAATCGCAGCCGAGCTGAAGGCCGCGATCACACAGGCCGATTCCGATCAGGCGCTGGCGGACGCTGTCAACACCGCACTCGGCAAAAGCAATTTGCTGGATTGGCGCGTCTATTGGCCGATGTCGTCGAAAGGTGACGCTGATCGCGAAAAGCTCTGGCCGGCGTTGCGAACGCTGGTCGACGCCGCGCTCGGTAGGCCAGACGGCCACGCGGCTGCCCTGGAGGTTTTCGTCCAGGCATGGATCGCAGCGGTTCCAGACGGTAAGCCAGACCCGGCACGCCAGATCGCCGAATTCCTGTTCCTGCATCTCTCCCCCGAAGATGGAATTTATATCCGCCACTCCGTGCGTCAGGACCTCTGGCGAGAAGCGGTCGGTCGCCGGTTTCCTGATCATCCGTCGATGGCTGACACCTATCGCGACGAACGGCGCTTCATGCAGGCGGTTCGGCGCGCTTTCGCGGATCGAGGCCTGGCGCCGCGTGACATGATAGATGTGCAAGGCGCACTTTGGATCGTCCACAACTATAAGGAAGAGGACATGGCGGCCTTTTCACGCGAAGCCGTCGAGACGGCGATGGATGCCTACGACAGCTACCGCCAGTCGAAGGCGCATAGCTCCATTTTCGATGTATTTGGCGAGCCGCGTGACTATTGGGTCCGTTCGACACGTGACCGACCCAACCGGATTTACCCGTCCAAGCCGATTGTTGGGTTCCTGCGCGACAAGACACAGCTTAATGGGGGGTGGGGACAGAAGGCCGATGCCGCCGCCCAACTCCACAATGCCGGCTATATCATCGTCGATAGCGATGATGCGCCGGTCACGCCGCCAGAGCGGTACGCGCATCTGATCGGCGACGCCGACCGCATCCGGCTATGCGCACGCAACTATTATGTCGAACCTGCCCGTGAGAAGGGCGCCAGCGAGGTTGCGATCCGCGCCGGAGATCTCGGCCGCGACATGGGACTGTTCGACCGGCATCCAGCCATCTGTAGCGCGCTCGGGAGCGAGAAATTCCAGCAACTCGCTCAGGTCCCACCGCCGACTAACACCTTGCCCAATCCCAGCAGTTCCACCGTTTTCACGTATCAGCTCGCCTCGGCAAAAGGGCACCCGACCATGACGATTGTACCCGCCACAGCTATGTCCGCCTCCACCAATCTCATCCTTTACGGGCCGCCGGGAACCGGCAAGACCTATGCCACCGCTTGGGAAGCGGTGCGGCTCTGTTTGGGCGATGTGGTGGCCGATCCACTTCGCGAAAACCGCGATGCCGTGATGATGGAATATCGCCGTCTCGCCAGCGAAGGCCGGATCGAGTTCGTTACCTTCCATCAGTCCTTTTCTTACGAGGATTTCGTCGAGGGGCTGCGGCCAACGACCAGTTTGGAACAGGAAGGTGATGACGAGGTCGCCAGCACTTCGGGTGGCTTCAGTCTCAAGCCCCATGCGGGTGTTTTCAAGATCATCAGCGAGAGAGCGCGTCTCGACACCGGCGATGCGCCGGCCAAGCGGCTCGACCGCTCGCGCGCAATCTATAAGATCGCTCTCGGCCAGCGCGGCAGTCAGGAAGATCGGATCCGCGAAGGCCTCGATGGCGGGCTGATCCATCTCGGCTGGGGTGGTGACATTGACTGGTCCGACGAGCGCTTCGACGATTTCGAGGAAATTCGGAAGGCGTGGAACGACCAGAAGGACCCCGACGCATCCGGCAAGGACCCCAACATCGAGATGCTTTACGCTTTCCGGTCCGGCCTACAGGTAGGTGACTATGTTGTCATCTCTGATGGCCGCGACAGCTATCGCGCATTTGGCCGTGTGAGCGGCGAGTATTATTTCGATGCTGATGCAGCGGTCCACCCGCATCGGCGTCGAGTCGAATGGATATGGCGCGATGACAATGGTGCCGAGCGCGCGCCTTTCTACGCACGGAATTTTCGCCGCCAGGCGGCCTATAGGCTCGATCCAGACCGGATCGACTGGGATGCGCTTGAAGCCGTGGTAATCGACCCCAATGCCGAGCGCCCAGTAGCGGGAGCGCGACCGCATGTCCTTATCATCGACGAGATCAACAGAGCCAATATATCCAAGGTCTTCGGCGAGCTGATCACGTTGCTCGAAGTCGACAAGCGGCTCGGCTGCGAAAACGAGGTTAGGGTTCGGCTGCCCTATTCGGGTACCAGCTTCGGTGTGCCGGCCAACCTGCACATTATCGGCACAATGAATACGGCGGATCGCTCGATTGCGCTGCTCGATACCGCCTTGCGCCGCCGCTTCACCTTCTGCGAGCTGATGCCGGACGTGGAGAAACTGCGCCGGGCGCTAACGGCAAGACAGCTTGACGCCGAAAATCTCGATGGGATCAATCTGTGCAAGCTGCTGCACACGCTCAACGAGCGGATCGAATTTCTCTTCGATCGCGAACACCAGATAGGCCACGCTTATTTCACCGGCTGCCGCAACCGGGCTGATGTTGAGGACGTAATGCGCCACAAGATAATCCCGCTTCTGGCGGAGTATTTCTATGAGGATTGGTCGAAAGTCGCTGCTGTACTCGGCGATAACGATAGTACCAACGGTGCCAACGGCGCCCATTTCCTCGAAGCAAAAAGGCTAAAGGCACCGGCCGGCTTCGTCGAAGAGGAACTGGGCGGGGACAAATGGCGCTGGAGTGTTAAGGCCAGTTTCGACTTCTCGGATTTCGCAGCCTGATGCCCGCCTATACGGTTCGAGAATGGGACAAGCTCGCCTACGGGGACGGCGAGGGGCAGATCCCGGTCCACCATGCCGACCGGCTGGCGGGTCTGGCGGCGCGTTCGGTCTTTGCTGGCCGCGGCGGGAGCGGGGTGTTCGAACATGGTCGGCAGGCCCTACGCGCTCGTGGTGTGGTCGGGATTCTTGCCGCAGGCGATGCAAGCCTGGAGATACTGCCAAAGATCGACGTGGTGCCCGGTGAAACGCCCGATCATCAGAACGCAGCGATCCGTAAACGCTTGGTCCATATGCTGGCTGTCGCGTTTGATCTCAAGATTGACTTGGGCGTCATCACTGATCTTGCCTGGCAGCGCGAGACACTTCTCGAAATCCTGATCCGCATATTTTGCGAAAAGCTGACCGCGGCCCTGCGCAAGGGGATGCCGCGCCGATATATCGATCACGAGGAGGACTTGCCTAACTTGCGTGGCCAGCTCGATATTACCCGCCAGTTCACTCACCATGCGGTCAACCCCTCGCGCCTTGCCTGTCGGTTCGATCTGTTGTCCGAAGACATCGCGCTGAACCGGATCATGAAGGCGGCGGTGCTTCGCCTTCTTCGCGTCTCGCGACGCAGTGCCAACCAGCAACGCCTGCGCGAGTTGGCCTTCGTCTATGCCGACATCGTCGATGTGCCGGTTTCAGGGTTGCGCTGGGATGAGGTTGTCATCGATCGCACCAATCGGTCATGGCAGGACCTCTTCGCTATGGCCCGACTATTTTTGCAGGACCGCTATCAGACGACCACGGGTGGCGCAGGTCAAGGCACAGCGATGCTTTTCGAGATGAACGCGCTGTTCGAAGAGTATGTCGGGCGGTTGATTGCTCGAGCACTGGCGGGAACCGGGCTCACCGTCTCGTTGCAAGGCGGGCACCTGTTCTGCCTGAGCGCCCAGGATAACGAGAGAGGGCTCTTCCAGACCAAGCCCGACATCCTGATTCGCCGAGGCGGCGCGATCACCCACGTCATCGACACCAAGTGGAAGCGAATTTCCTCTCGGATCGATGACCCCAAGCAAGGGGTCTCGCAAGCGGACGTCTATCAGATGATGGCGTACGCGCAGCTCTATCGTGCTCCGCGCTTGACGTTGCTCTATCCCCATCACATGGGACTTGGCCCCGAAGATTTGGTTCATGCGCGTCATCGAATCACGGGACATCAAACCACCCTGGAGACTGCGAGCATCGACGTGGCGAACGGCACCGATATACTGACGCGGCTCAGGCGGCTGCTCTTGAGTGAAGAGCCGAAAGTGGACTACGCCTATGCCTGATTTTTACATTTCTCCGATCTCTATCGTTAACCAGATCAAGAGCAATCTGCAGGATCGGTACGATTCCGGGTATCCAATCCTCAAGGAGTTGCTGCAAAACGCCGACGACGCGCAAGCCCAACGATTCACGCTCGACGCACTGCCCGGCTGGCCAAACGCGGTGAATCCGCTGCTGCGTGGGCCGGGTCTCTTGGTTGCGAATGATGGCTTCTTCCGCAGGCAGGACGAGAGCGGAATTACGTCTTTTGGCGAGAGTAGCAAAGCCGCCGACAATGCCGCGATCGGCAAGTTTGGTTTCGGCCAGAAGGCCGTATTTCACCTCTGCGATGCGTTTATCGTCTACGCCCGAAGGGAACACGGCGATGCCTTCAGCACGGTCGTCAACCCGTTCCTGAAAGTGGATGTCGCAGGCAATATCAGTCGGCAGTGGGAGTCACTCGAGCCTGCCGATGTCGGATTTTTGGGAGGTAAGGTCGTCTCAGACTTCCCAGATCGGTGCCTCGTTCTTTGGCTGCCGCTGCGCCGGGATGGTATTCAGCCAGCCCCAGGGGTTGGCTTTTCCAGCAATATACCATCGGCAACAGAGACGATCAGGGAACTCATCCGACCTGACGATTTGCAGGCTGTCCTGACGACGCTGCGCCATCTGAAATTGATTGAAATTCTAGAAAACGGTGAACCTCGCAGTAGGTTGAAACTCAACGTTGCGCAGGGCCGTTTCCTTGGGCCGAACCGTTTGGGCGATGGTGTTCACGCCTTTGGCGGCGAGATCGAAGCCACGCCAGAGAGATCAACAGCGTCATTTGTCGGGCTTGAAACGGTGGGCATTGACGGCCGTCTTGCGGAACTGAGACGCACCCCGCATTGGCCGCAAACGATCACCGTTCTCAGCCCACAACCCGTTCCGGAAAAGGGAGAGCCGCACGGGGCCGCGACTCTGTTGCGTATCCCCCACAAGGGAACTGCGCACACTAAGCCGGCGCAGCTACGCATTTCTTGGGCCGTGTTCCTGCCCATCTCCGATGAGTCCAGCATCGTCATCCCGCTCGACGACGGTGGTGAGCTCGGCCAATTTCGCCTCCTTCTGCACGGCTATTTCTTCCTCGACAGTGGCCGTCGCCAGATCGAAGGGTTGAATGTTGTCGTCGAAACTGGCGTGCCTGCCGATGCTATGGCGCTGCGCCGCGCGTGGAATAGCGAACTTCGTGACTCCGTGGTTCTTCCACTCCTGCCGGCTCTGCTGAGAGACGCGCTTGGCAAGGCGATGGTGACATCGTCGGAACTCACTCAGGTTGTTTCGGCGCTCGCACGGCATGACTGGTTTCGGCGCAACCGCGACGCCATTTGCCGAGAACATGCGTTGGTGCGTGTGCTCGAAGGGTCGGCCATCGTTTGGCGTGTCGTTCCGTCGGGGGGCACCCTCCGGCCGCTGCCGGCCTCGGTGGCGGATACCCCTCAACGGATTGTGGAATTGTTTGGCCCCATCGGCGCATGGGCCGATTCAAATGATGCTCACCTCGTCGTTGATCCCCGCGCGGCGATGAGTGCGCAGCCGATACGCTGGACCGGGGCAGACCTCGGCACAGTATTTTCCGGGCTTTCGCCGCGTGCATTCCAATCGCGCGATCTCGCGCGACTTCTCGTCGATTTCCTCGATATGGCGATGCCAGGCGATGCCCTGCATTCCGCGATCGGGGCGCATATGGTCGCGGCCTTGCGCACGGCCATGGCGGGAACTCAGGCGCTCGCTCCGTCCGAACTTATTAAATTGGTTCTTGCCCATGTTCCACATGGCGCGTTGTTCCCGCTTCCCCCATCTGTCGAAAACCGGCAGGTCCTGCGCGCGCTGGTGTCTGCCCCTGCGAATATCCTGCCAGTTCGTGGCGAATGGCTCGATGATGGCCGGCGCCCTCCACGGCTATCCGACAACGATCTCAAGGCGTTGCTCACCGCACTTGAGCCGCTGATTGAAGGCGATCAGGCGGATCAAGCAGCGACCGCCGCGTTGGCGCTGCTCGCTCAGGCCGAGCGGAATATCTCCGAACTGGCGCGTGACCGTGATTTCGCATCCATCAAGGTTCTGCGGGTGCGGGATGTCCGTGTCCGGGGCCCAGTTGTGCTATCGCTCCAAACGCTCGTTGAATGCGCCGGAGCCGAACTCTTGTTCGCAAGCTCGCCTCAGGCGAACACATGGCTGCCATTGCTCGTGGAGGCATTACCGGACGTATCCCCACTGATCGTGGACAGCGGCGCGACGCCACTCCTTCGAGATGAAGCAAAGCTCGCACTTCAGTCGGCGGGCAAGGAGGCTGCTTTCTCGCTCATCAATAAAGCCATGAGCTTTGGCCCAGAAAACGCCCGCCAACGGCTACTCGATGAGATTGGAACCGACGATAAAGACGATCCAGCAGCCGCTAGGCGCCTCTGCGTCGGTATTCGTGAAGCGGGATACTCAGTATCGAAACTTTGGACGCTCGATCCGAATCAAAAAAGGATAGAGCGCATTGCCACGGCTTTGATTAGCCGGAGCCAAAACGAATTTCTTGTCCCGACCGGCATTGCTGACGGACTGTCTAGGACGCAACGAAACCATCTTCGTATTGAGGTGCTCGACGCGACCAATCTGGAAGCGTTGTTCGAGAAGCATATCGCCGCCTTTGAGCAACTTAGCCCTGATGTATCAGAGCGGGAAGCCGTCCTTGAGGCCGGACTGCCCGATGATCTGCTTATCCGGTTGCCTATCCATGAAAGGCAGGACGGGACAGTTGGGGCTGGAAAGGGCATCTTTCGCGAAACGAAAGAATGGCCTGTGCCTGAACCGTTGCGGGCTGTCGTTTCTATCGTCCGGCCATGCCAAAGCCAGAAGGCTCGGGAACGGCAAGGACAGCTTATTGCGGCATGGTCGCCGGAAAGCCAGATTGATGTTGCGCTAAGTTGCAGTGATCCACACAGCCTTCGTGGCGTGATACTGGACGCGCTCGCCGGGTTGCAATCTCCGCCCGATGGACACTTGCTCGAAAGACTGCGCGCCAAGTCTTGGCTTTTTGCCGATGGACACCCGGTCAAGCCCCAGGAGGTACTTGCTCTTCCATCAGCGGTCGATGAAGCGGCACGAGCGCTTCTCTTGAAGAATGGAGAGACGCCCCCGTTCTTGCCCGCTGCAAGGCTGGCCATCGACGTGCGCGAGCATCGCGGCTTCGATCATCTTGGAAGATGGGTTCTGCCGGACAGGCGCTCTTCATATGAAGCCTTGGCGCTGATGGTCGATGATGGGGGGATCATCGGCCGCCTTGGAACGGCTGATGACCTTCCAACAGACGATTTTGCGACATTGGCGAAAGACGGCGGCGATGTCGGGTTGCCGGGTTGGCCTCTGCTGGCGGCGGTACTGATCTCGGAAGCTGATCGCGGCGACTCGATGAAAGTTGTCGCCGCTTTCGCGGAGATGCACTCCTCCGGCGCTGAGTTGGCAGGAATCCACCTCGACCACCTCGCGGCGTTGGCGGAGGAAAACGGGCGGAGAGGCGAGGCGGCCCGCAGAGTCTATCGCCACGGATTCAATATCGTCACCCGTTGGCCGGAAGAAAGCCGCCGTCGAGTGTTCGGCGGAACGCTGGTTCCTACCGAGGCCGGAAATTGGCGCAGCGGTCGGGAGGTCGTCCAAGGCGGTGACGGGCTCGATCCGAATTATGTGTTGGCGCGGGACTACGCATCCACGCTTGGAAAGCGTGAGGCATCACCTGTCGAGAGGCGTGGCGCTGGATATGAAGTTCATGACTCATCTCCGACAGAATATCGCCGGGGGGAGATCGGGAATGTCGACCTGGCCGCATTGGACGCCCAGTGGGCAGACCAGCATCGGTCGTTCCTCGGCCCATGGCGGGGGCGCGTACCGTCTGACCTTGTGATCGTCTATCTCGGCCTGATCGGCCGGAGCGAGCCTTTCCGGCACCTGGCTAACGAATGGGTGATCGACGCGACCGCCGATGTCGATACACTTTGGGCCGACCTCGACGATCACTTTCCCAGAGAAATCCTCTATCCGAACGCGTTGGCGGACGAGGTTGATCAACGCCGTTTCTTGATCGAGCCGGTCGCGGGCGAGCATGTGCAAGCAGTGGCCCTGTCGGGGGACGTGTTCGACGCACCGTTGGGTGCTCCTGGCAACGGAATTCTCGTTGGGAATCTGCACAAGAGCCATGAGGGCATCCGGGCCGCCGACGGTAAAGTGCGGTCATTGATCACGCTGCCAGTCAGGCACGTGGATCCGAGCGTATACGGGCAGAAAGAGGCCAGCGGCATCTTCCGGCGGTTCGTCGAGACAGTCGCGGCAGACTGTCTGTGGCTCGGCATGGAAAGCCAGCGTGCGGCGTTGCGGAAAATGTTGGACAGGGCGGTTAAGGTAGATCAATCGACGATCGAGGAAACTGAACGCCTGCTTCGGGACCGGCTCCCAACGATTCTCGCTGAGTTGAAGCTCCCCACTAATTATCGCACACAGAAAGCGCTACGCGAATATCAAGCTGAGGAAAGCCACCTCCATCACCTTTCCGCGTCGGCGCAGAAGATGGAAGAATTGAAAGCGGAGCTATGGCGAAAAGTATCCGACAGCACGCTGGCAGCCGAGCTTCTGTCCGCGGTTCGCGCCAAGATCGGGGATTTCGGATATTCCGCCAGCCGGGTTCTATTCGAGCTTTTCCAGAACGCCGACGATGCCTATCGGCAGCATGGTGAACCTGCATCGGACGCCCGTTTCCGGGTGGAGCCTCTAACGGGCGACCCAGGCGGGTTTCGTGTCGTCCATTGGGGCCGCCCGATCAATCACATGGGGCATGACGCAGAGGAGGGGCGCCGCCTCGGTCATGACCGCGATCTGCTCAATATGCTGTTGATGAACTTTTCCGAGAAACGCCCCGGAGACGATCTGACCGGCAAGTTTGGGCTGGGCTTCAAGAGCGTCCATGTGCTGTCGGACGGCATCGGCATCGCCAGCGGCTTTATCGCCTTGCGCACGGCCGGCGGCTTTTTGCCGACGCCATGGCCGGAAGGCATCGACATAGCGGAGGCACGAAAGGCCCCAGGCGGCCGAAAGGCGACCGTTCTCGAAGTTCCCCTTTCAGCAGAGACGACTGACAAAGGCACTGATGCGATGGCGGCGTTTAAATCCGCCGTGACGTGGTTACCTGCTTTCGCCCGCACCATTCGCCGCATCGAGATCGAGGGCGATGTTCCCACGAGCGTAGATTGCTCGTCGTCGCCGCTTCTAGGCGAGAGCCAGATCAGGGTCATTTCCGTGTCAGGCGGGTGCCGCGAGCGTGCCCTGCGGTTCGATCTGTCGTTCGGGTTTGCCCTTCTGCTGCGTATTGGCGCTGGCGGACCAGGTAGATTTCCCGACGACCTGAATCGACTCTGGAACCTGACCCCGCTTGAGGTGCCGTCCCGCTCTGGCTGGTTGCTCAACGGTCCTTTCGCTGTCGATCCAGGACGGACAGGACTGGCCGGCTCGATTGCTTATCAGACGGATAGATTCCGAACACTAGGACGGACATTAGGGGACCGCCTTCTGAAATTGCACGATCTCGCGGACGCCGACTGGCGCGGGTTCGCGGAAAGCCTTGACCTGGATGCCTCGGACACTTCTAGAACGGCGGCGTGGAGCACCTTCTGGTCCCGCCTATTCGATGTCCTCGCGCCGGATTTCGACGACGGTCTCGCCCGGCACCTGCACGCCGATGGTCGGGGATATGGCCACCTCATAGACCAGCGCCAGGTCGTGCCGACCCGCCTGCCGCCTCCATTCGCTTTGTTGATAAAAGCGTCGGCCGCGGCCTGTTTCGTTGATGGCGCGTTATCGGATCTTCCCATGCTCGCCAAAGTTCAGGATTGGCCGGCCATCACGGAGCTACGAGACCGGACGGTATCATCCGATATAGCTGGGCAATTGCGAAAGCTCGGCTTTGGGAATATTCGTCCCCTTCGCTTTTCAAGCCTTCTCCGCCAGCAGATCGGCGAAGACAAGCATGTCAGTGCAGATTTGGCGAAAACCCTCGGCCTTGCCCTTACATCTCAATCTATTCGGGAAGCGCCGCTTGATAACGAGCTTCACGAGATTCTGGACGTTTCCAGGCAGGCATTGTTCCTCGCACAGGATGGGGCTTGGCGGATAGCTCAGCTTCCGAGTCCCGATGCGGCCGAGGACCCCGAAGAGCGCAGGTTATGCGCATTTGCGCCCGCGAAGCATCTGCTGGACAGGCAATATACAGGCGCGGCACTGGAGTTTTTCCGGGTCGCCCGCGAACGATCGGGCTTCGGCCCTCAAGCGCGTGACCTCGGGGGCTGGACAGCGGAAATCCCGGACGACGACCCAGACCGACAAGCGGCAGCGCTCCGATACGTCATTGAGGGGCGCCAAGGCCGAGAATTGGGTGATGAGATCGGCCGGCAGCGACCCGGATGGCTGCCTTGGCCTTCGTCGCAGTTGCGGATCAGCCCGCTGCTCTCCGGATGGACGGAGAAGGAAAAGGACGATCTCCTGTATGCCATCCAGGGCAGAGATGCCTTCTTGTCGCCAATGTCTATTCAGTCTCCCCCGCCTGAGCCTGCAACGGTCCTGACAGCAATCCACGCATGGTGGCGCGCCGAGGGCTCTAGCCTCCGCGCCTCATACGTGGAGAGGGCCTACCCGGGGGATTTCTCGCCGTCGCAGCTTCGGGGGTCACAGGATCGCACGGCATGGTTCACGATGTTCGCCTTGGCCTGCTTCCAGTCATTCGGCAGAGCGCAGGACGAGCAGCACAAGAGCTTTATCGAGGCCGGCTACAGAGAAGGCTGGTGGCAAGAACTGTCCGAGTCACGGCCGCCCGATGAGGTGCACTCATGGCTTGAACGGCTAGAACGATGGAGCGCACCCGATCATTTCGATCAGCAATATCTGACGTGGCGACGCACATTCGTCGATCTGTATTCCATTGCTCGCTGGTTGGACGAGTATCGCGAGGTTACGGTCAAGCTACCGAGAATTATCGAAGAGCATGGCGTCATTTCTCTCAATGGCGCCTTGCAGCCGAGCTACTGGCCACCGGCCATGCGTCTTTCCATCGACGCTGCCCCGATGAACCGTTCTCTTGGTATCGGTATGAACTGGATGATCCGTGAACTGGTGCGGCACGGCGCCTATGAGACGGGCGATGAGCATCTGATGATTCCTTATGTTTGGGCTCCATCCAAGCGTGTCCGCGTCCTGCTGAATGAATTGGGCGCTGACCTTCGTGAGCGGCCGGACAAGGAAGCTAGTCGGACGATCTGTGATTTCGTAACGAGACATCTCGGAGACAACCATCGGTTTGATGGCGACTTCGATCTTCCGCTTCAATTGATTGCCCGGCGCAGGCACCGGGATGATTTGGAAACGTGCTTCGCTGATGTTGGCGCTGCTCCGCCAGACCTCCTCACGGATGACGATGAGCGGGAGAGCGACGGCGAGTTAGGGGGGGATGGCGAATGACTGAAGCACGAAAATTGGCCGCCGGCGTTCCCGTACACCATCCTCGTCATGGCAATGGGCGCGTCGTGGTGGATATGGGAGCCACGGCCGTCGTTCGTTTCGGCGGGACTGTTGAGCAGGTTCTCGCAAGCGAAATTGCCGAGATACCTTCTCTCTATTCGGCTCTCCGCAAAGGCGCGGACGCAGATCCCATTGACGCGGTGATCCGTGCCCAGGCACTTGCGATTAGATCGGTCAATGACCAGTGGGGCGTGTTTTCTCGCTCGCGCGTGCAGTTGCTTCCGCACCAGCTATGGGTTTGCCGCAAAGTAACCCAGGAATGGCCATTCCGCTGGCTTGTCGCTGACGATGTGGGGCTGGGCAAGACGATCGAATGCGGCCTTGTCCTCATGCCGTTGATCGCATCCGGGCGCGTGCGCCGGGTGCTGATCCTCGCGCCCGCAAAGCTCGTCCCGCAGTGGCAATTTCGCCTCAAGGATATGTTCGACATCCGACTCCAACGCTATGTCACGGAAGCAGATACGGCGCGCGGCGATTTCTGGGCGACAGCTTCGATGGTGGCAGCATCCTTCCATACGCTGAGAGATGACCGTCGCGGCGCACGGGAAAGGCTACTCAACGCCGATCCCTGGGATTTGGTCATTGTCGATGAGGCTCACCACCTCAGCGTGGATGAACGCGCCGGAGAGACGCTGGCATACAGTCTTGTCTCCGACCTTCAGGAGCGGGGTAAGATCAACTCCCTTTTGTTTTTCACCGGAACTCCGCATCGCGGGAAAGACTACGGCTTCTTCGGCTTGATGCACCTCGTGCGGCCGGACCTCTTCGACCCGGAGCGTGACCCGGTGGAACAGCTCTCTCAGCTTTCCAAAGTCATGGTCCGAAACAACAAGGCGACTGTCACCGATCTCCAAGGGCAGAAACTCTTCAAGCCTGTTAATGTCTTCAACCGGGAATACCAATATAGCGACGATGAAACACAGTTCTATCGGACGTTAAGCGAGTTCGTCATCGACGGCCGGGCCTATGCCGCGACCCTTGACGGGCGTGCGCAGACAGCACGGATGCTCGTGCTGATCACGCTACAGAAGTTGGCTGCCAGTTCGATCGCGGCGATCCGCAATGCGCTCCGAAAACGTCGAACAATGCTTGCGAACCTCGTTGGCCGTTCAAATGAGTCCGTCCCACTTCCTAATGACGAGCAGGCGACTTTTGACGACTTGTCGGAAGCCGAAGAAGCGCTTCCCGGTTCTGCTGACGTCCTGCTTATGGAGGACGAGATACAGCGTCTCGACGAACTGATCGCTCTCGCCGACGCTATAATCCGAGAGACCAAGATCGAGCGCCTGCTTCAGATGATCGGAGAGGAATTTGGCCCTGACGAGCCGATCCTGCTCTTTACGGAATACAAGGCAACCCAAGCCCTTATCATCAACGCGCTGTGTCGCCGGTTCGGGTTTGGTTCGGCTACGTTCATCAACGGGGATGAACGGCTGGATGGCCTTGAGCAGGCTTCGGGCTCGGCAAAGACTGTCAGCCAGTCTCGCGAGCACGCTGCGGATGCCTTCAATGCGGGGAAAGTGCGGTTTCTTGTGTCCACCGAGGCTGGCGGCGAGGGCATAGACCTTCAAGAGTGCTGCGCCGTGCTGGTGCACGCGGATATGCCCTGGAATCCGATGCGGCTCCACCAGAGAGTCGGGCGTCTATCCCGCTATGGCCAGACGCGGCCGGTCTCGGTCTACATTTTGCGAAACCCACAGACAGTCGAGGCGCGCATCTGGGATTTGCTCAATGCGAAGCTGGAGCGCATTCAGGCCGCTCTCTCCTCGGTGATGGAGGAACAGGAGGATATTTCACAGTTGGTCATAGGCATGGTTGGCAACTCGCTCTTCAACGAGCTTTTCTCCGGGAGCGAAGGGCTTTCTGGCGAGCGATTGGGTGGCTGGTTTGATCGTGCCACCTCCACCCTCGGTGGGCGTGACGTGGTTGAAACCGTGCGCGAGCTTTTTGGCTCCGTGTCGAGGTTTGATTTTCAGCAAGTCGGAAAAGACTTGCCGAAGGTCGACCTTCCCGACCTAGAGCGGTTCTTCATCCAAACTGTCGGCAGGCATGGGCGCCGGATTTTCCGGCGGGATGATGGTCTTGAGATCAGAACCCCCGATGATTGGAAGGCGCGCAGCTACGCGCTCCGGGACAAGTACGAGGGACTGGTTTTCGACCGCAGCCTCCGGGGCGCCAATGCCGCCTCTAGGGTTTTAGGTATCGGCCATCCTCTGTTCGACATTGCGCTCGACGATGCGCAAGACATCCCAACGCGAGTCGCCTCGGTCGAGGGGCTCGACCGTCCGGTGCTGATCCTAGCTGTTGAAGACGAAGTTACCGGGACCGGTTCGCTCGTCCATAGGCTAATATTCGGTGTGACGGAGAAGGACGGGAAGATCGAAGTCTTGCGAGATTGGGAACTCTTAAAGGTGATGAACACGCTCACGGTCAAAAGTTCTCCTGGTACGGGGTCAGAGACTGATGGCGCTGAGGTGATGATGGAGCACCTTAAACAGGCATTTGACGCTAGCATCTCTTCTCATGCGTATACGCTCCGGCGGCCGATTTCCTGGCCAGAAATGCTCTTTATTCCGGGCGCAGCAGGGTAGTGCGAATAGGTAGCTCCGGAAGCGTCACCGCCTGCCTTTGTCGAACTCGTCCGGCTCGATGTCGCGAGGCGGGGGGCGTATAAATGCCGCTAATGGCCATCCTCACGCTTGGGCTAATTGTGTCCGTTGCCGCCCTCAACAATTCCGGCGCCTTTCAGCATATCTCCGATGGAGCACCCGCCGATCCGGCAGGTGGCGACCACCCGATCGTATGACCGGTGATTGGCGGTGCACTCGGCATTCCGGCCTGTCGCGATGCGTTCCAACGCGGTTTTGGCTGCGGGGCCGGACGGGGAGTGGAGTTCCGGCGCATAAAAATCCTCCAGCCGAATCTCTACCCAGTTGGCTGGCCCTTCGCCGACAGCCACGCACAACGAGTCGCCGTCACCGACATATACTACGGGACCGGAGAAGTGCGCGCCGCGGTATAGATAGGACGGCGTCGGACCATGGTCCGGAATGGCCTTGCAGGGATCGGCTTTGGCGCCTGTCGCTGTAGGCAGCACGGCCAGCATTGCCAACCCTATTTTGAGATGTTTATGGTTCATGCTGCTGCTTTCACCCGCTTTTTGGCGAGCATGGCGCGGACGAACTTGTCCCATTTGGCCATACCAGCGCGCTTCTCAACCATGTAGTTCCAGCGGTCGTAATGCTTGGAGCTTACATCCTGTAAGGCGTGGTTTTGGAGGCGGTCGCGTATTTCCTTGGGGATGCCAGCCTTGCCTGCCAGGGTTTTGAAGGTTCGACGAAGGTCGCGGTTGGTCGCATGGGGGATTACGCCGCGATCTCGCTGGCGCCAGATGAAGCTGTAGAGCGTGCCATGGCTGACGGGCTTTGATGGGTCTTTGGCGGACGGGAAAAACCACCCGTACTCGTTTGGGATGATCGATTCGATCAGCTCAGCGGCCAACGAGGGCACTGGAACAGCGTGCGGCTGAAGATTCTTGGTTTTGGTCCAGTCTATGATCCGTTCCTTGGCGTCCCATTGATCAATATGCAGGCGAGCGATTTCCTCAACTCGTTGGCCGGTCAACATAATGATCTGAACGGCGCGTGCATAGGAGGGATGAACCGGGGTGTCGGGGCATTCGAGCCAGCGATAGAGGCGAACGAACTCGTCCTCGCTTAACCAGCGCGTCCCAATTGTCTTGGGTTCCGTCGGTATGCCCGCAGCGGGATTGTAGGTCAGACGGAAGCGTCGCGCTGCCGTGGACCGATAATCGTGCTCAGATTTCAGGCCCCAGCTGAAAGCGGATCTAATATAGCTGCGTACATGATCGGCCATTGAACGTTTGCCGCGCTCATAGATTGGTCGAATGATCGCCGTGATCTCATCCGGCTCGATGTCGCGGGCCGGGCGGTTACGGCCGAGCGTATCCGCGATTTTGTTGAGGCCCTTCTCAGCTTCCTTCCAGGACGATTTTCCGCCCTCCTTGAGGTACGCTACATACGCCTCGAACAGGTCAGCAACCGTCCCCGGTCGAGTGTCGCCAGCTATTTTTATACTTCGGCCTTTCTGGATCATATCAGCGAAGTCGCGATTGAATAATTCGCGCGCCTTGCTGAGGGGCATCGATGGATAGGAGCCGAGTTTCTTCTTGAGGCGCTTAGCGTCGCGCCATTGCTGCGCCATCCAGTCCGCGGTGACGCGGGTCGGCATGGGCTTCATTACGAGGATCAGGCGGCCGGTCCCGTGACCCTCGCCGTCGACCAAGGTAAGCTGCTTGCCTGTCGTCTCCACCTGCTTCAAGGCGCGGCGAATTTCTCCATCTGTAAGGCTTGGCATTGGGGTTCTCCGTCGGCTTCCAACTGGGGTCGCTCGACGGGTTCGTGGGGTCGGCGACTGGGGGCAAAAAGGGCTCCGATCCCCTTAAAACCGACCCCAATATGCCACAGTGACCGACTCTACGACAAGTCAAAAATGTGTTGTGTTTCAGTGTGATGGTGCGTGATTGAGCGTGATTTAAAAGGCCCAGTGGGATGGTTGCGGA
>NZ_JBKFEE010000010.1:0-89219 GCF_046503825.1 Asticcacaulis sp. W401b | reverse complement strand
AAGCTACAACCCTTCATGCACAAATATATCAAAGGCCGGATCGCTTAGCGTTCGGCCTTTTTTGTTGTCGAGAGCCCTGTTGGCGTGACTTTGAAAAGTCGTGGCAAAAGTCGGGGGCGACTGCGTTTTTAGGATTGAGCGCCCAAGCGGTTTAGCTTAGGGTCCGCCCTGTCCAAGGGCCAAACAGGCCTTACGCCCCAACGGGCACCCGTAGCTCAGCTGGATAGAGCGTTGCCCTCCGAAGGCAAAGGTCGTGCGTTCGAATCGCGCCGGGTGCGCCATAAACAAACAGCCTCCCCTTTTGAGGGAGGCTGTTTGTTTATGGGGGACTCTGCCGGTTGGAGGCACCTGCGTTCGGCGCGATGAGATACGGGCGCGCGACGCCGAAGGCGCCCCGAAGGGGTAAGCCGCGTTAAAACGCGGCGCATCAATCGCGCCGGGTGCGCGCGGTCTG
The DNA here is from genome assembly GCF_046503825.1 of Asticcacaulis sp. W401b. Taxonomy (NCBI): domain Bacteria; kingdom Pseudomonadati; phylum Pseudomonadota; class Alphaproteobacteria; order Caulobacterales; family Caulobacteraceae; genus Asticcacaulis; species Asticcacaulis sp. W401b. The sequence goes on along the minus strand of NZ_JBKFEE010000010.1, from coordinate 88,765 downwards.
CCTCAAATTGGACACGCCGAAACCCGAAGCTGATGCCAAGCCTAAGGGGGAAAAGGCATGAGACGCACAACCACATACGGGTTTGTTGGTACGCTCCTTTTTGCGTTCGTGTCTGTTTATCTCCTCCACACGGCCTCTTCATTTGGTCAAGGAGCCACCATTCCCACTCAGGAAATTGCCGTCGAAAAGACGGTAAAACCTTATAAGATTGAAGAGGTTCGAATATTCACCAAAAATCCGGATGTGGTGCTGGCGGGGACATTTTCCAAGCCTGCCGGGCAGGCGTCTTTCCCTGCTGTTGTATTGTTGCATGGATCGGGCCCTAACGATCGGGATGAAGCCTCGGCAGGCTTTGCTCGCAGAAAGTTTCTTGTGCTTGCCGATGCGCTGAATCGGGCCGGAATTGCGGTGCTAAGGTACGATAAACGGGGCGTAGGTAAATCTACAGGGAATTACAGCACGGCGAGTTTCACGGATTTCACAAGTGATGCTCAGGCCGCTTTGCATTACCTCAAAACCCGTTCAGACGTTGCGCAAGAGCACATTGGCGTTTTGGGGGATTCAGAAGGAGGCTACATTGCGCCGGTTCTCGCTAAGGCGGATGATCAGATCGCCTTTCTTGTGCTGGTTTCCGCACCGGCCCTGCCTTACCTTGACATAAACCTTTTGCAGAAAGCTTCACTCGCGCGGGCAGAAGGGGCCAGCGAAGCGGAGATATCCGCGCGCGATAGGTTTTACCGGCAAGTGTTTGACATTGTGCAAGGGGCATCGGATGCCCAGGCCGCGCGGGACGCACTAATCGTGATGGCCAAACCCTTAGTGGAGAGCGGTCAGCTATCGCGGCAAGAGGCGGAAAATGGCATAGCTGGGTTGACGAGTCCGTTGGGACTCGAATTGATGATGTTCGACCCTCAACCTTATCTCAAATCACTTTCCATACCGGTTCTGGTCGTTCAGGGCGGTCTTGATAGGCAGGTTCCCGCCCAAGAAAATCTGACCGCAATGCGTCGTTTGCTTAGCCGTCAGAATGCGACAATTGTGGAAATGCCGGCCCTCAATCATCAACTTCAAAAGGCCCGGACGGGTGCCCCGTCAGAATATGCGGCCATAGCTGAAACCGTGAACGCAGATGTCTTGCGCCTTGTGACCGAGTGGGTGCAGGCGCAGACGAGGCACTGAGTTTACCCACAAAAAACCCCCTGCATCCGAAGACGCAGGGGGTGCAAAGCGCTTCAAAATAAAAGCTCTTAGTCCAGCTTTACCACCACGACCGACTTGGCCGGGATGGTCAGTTCCAGCGTGCCGTTCTTGATCTTGCCGCCCTTGAAGGGGGCCAGAGAGATGGTTTCCGGCTGGCCCGGCACATTGTGCGCGTCCATCTTGTCCGCGGTCAGCACATCACCCGACACCGACTTGGCTTTCAGCGTGCCGAGATTGATGTTCAGCACATAGCCTTCGGTCAGGTTGGTATTGGCCACGCCGATATAGGTCTTGCCGTCCTTGGCCCTGGCGGCGGTGACGTTAAAGGCCGGATAGTCTTGAAGCACGCCCTTGCCGTCCTTGCCTTGCAGGTTCGGGGCGGTCACGTCGAGCGGGATGAGGGTGGCGTCCTGGAACGGCACGTACATCTTGTAGGCGTAATAGGTCGGCGTCAGGGCCATCTTTTCCTTGTCGGTTAGGATCATGGCCTGAAGGACGTTGATGGTCTGGGCGATATTGGTCATCTTTACGCGGTCGGTATGACGGTGGAAGATGTTGAAATTATAGGCCGCCACAATGCCGTCACGCAGGGTGTTCTGCTGATAGAGGTGGCCGGGATTGGTGCCGGGCTCAACATCGTACCAGGTGCCCCATTCATCGACATAGAGGGCAATGCGCTTGTTCGGATCGTGTTTGTCCATGGCCGCGCTGTGGTCACGGATGATCTGGTCCATGCGCGAGGTCTGATAGAAGGTCGAATACCACTGATCGACCGGGAAGTTGGTCGCCGGCCCCTTCTTCGACCAGTTGGCGGTCGGCAGGGTGTAATAGTGCAGCGAGATGGCGTCCATGCGCTTGCCGGCACTGCCGACCACGACGTCGGTCCAGTTGACGTCGTCGGCATTGGAGCCCGAAGCGACACGCACGGCTGGATTGTCCGTGCCCTTATGGAAGAAGGCCGAGAAACGGCGATAGACGTCGGCATAGTATTCCGGGCGCATTTCGCCGCCGCAGCCCCAGCTTTCGTTGCCAATGCCGATGAAGGGCACCTTGAACGGCTTGTCACGGCCATTGGCGCGGCGCTCCTTGGCCAGATCGTCCTCACCGGGGGAGGTCATATATTCGATCCATTCGCGCATCTCGGTCGGGTTGGACGAGCCGACATTGACCGCCAGATAGGCTTCCGAGCCCGTTTGCTCGACAAAATCGAAGAATTCGTGCGTGCCGAACTGATTGGTTTCCGGCGTGCCGCCCCACCAGTTGTTCTTGCGCACCGGGCGTTTGGCCGGATCGCCGATGCCGTCGCGCCAGTGGTATTCATCGGCGAAGCAGCCGCCGGGCCAGCGGACGTTCGGCATCTTGATGGCTTTCAGGGCCGCCACCACGTCATTGCGGATGCCACGCGTGTTAGGGATGGACGAGTCCTTGCCCACCCAGATGCCTTCATAGACACCGAGGCCGAGGTGTTCGGAAAACTGACCGTAGATGTGGCGGGGGATTTCCAGACCGGGCTGATCGGGTTTCAGGGTGGCGTCGATTTTGGCCGGAGCCGCGAAGGCGGCGGTGACCGAACAGCCGGCAACAGCCGTCAGCGCCAGGGCGGTGAGAGATTTCAACATGGGGTTACCTCTTTGGGAGTGATGTGTCGGGCGGGGTAGGGACGTTGGCAGGTGGCACTGCCTCCCCGGCCTCTTATTATGTCCTACAATTAGCACGGCCTTGGGTGAAATCAACACTATTGAGCCTGTGTGCAACCGATTGAATAGCGGTCACGCGCGTATGACGGCCTTTTGACCTCTGCGTGAACGGCAAAAGTGTAAGGTGGTCAGGTGCTTACGCTTCGGCCTCAACAGCGACATAGCGAAGCGCCCTTTAATAATGGCATCCTTATGGCCCGTTCGGCCATTTATAACGCCTGACCCTGCGGTGCGCCTTTCGACCTTTGTGCCCCGCTGACCGGCCCGATTCTGCGGCCAGAGGCTTTGCTTTGCGAAGCCATGACATTGACGGTTTGACGTATGATATTACCTGAGCGGCTGGACGCGCGGACGACTGCGCTGTTCCTCGATATAGATGGCACTCTGGCCCACATCCGCCCGCGTCCGGAGGATGTCGGCCCGGAGCCCCGGCGCACCGACCTGCTGGGGCGGGCGCGCCGCGTGCTGGGCGGACGGCTGGCCATTCTGTCGGGCCGGTCGATTGCTGAGATTGACTATATTACCGGCAATACGGTGCGGGCTGTGGCGGGGGTACACGGGCTGGAGCGCCGCGATGCCGAAGGGGAGCGCCGCGACCAGATCCTGACCGAGCCGGTGCGCCACGCGCTGGAGCAGGCGTTACTGGTCTTAAGCGGGCTGGCGGAGCAGAAATCCGGGGTGCTGATCGAGGCCAAGGGGCCGTCGATCGGCGTGCATTACCGCCTCAATCCGCAGGCCGAGGGCATGGTGAAAACCATCACCGCCAATATCGCGCAAAATTCGCCTCTGGTGCTGCAACCGGGCGACCGTGTGGTCGAGCTGCGCGCGCCGGGCCCGGACAAGGGCGACGCTTTGCGTGCGTTCATGAATGAGCCGCCGTTTGAAGGCTTTCGGCCGGTGTTTGTCGGCGACGACCTGACCGATGAACACGCCTTCCGGGCGGCCGCGCAACTGGGCGGCTTCGGCATTCTTGTGGGGGAGGCGAGAGACAGTGCCGCGTCCTTCCGCCTGCCCAATGTGCAGGCCGTGCTCGACTGGCTGGATGCGGGGGTGACGCATCATGCCTGATCAGTCGTCTGCCGTGCCGGTCACGGCGACCACCTCCGCCCCGCGTAGCGGGCCGCTCAGCCATACGCTCGATCTGGGGCTGATCGGCAACGGCACGGTGTCGGCTCTGATCGACGACCGCGGCAACTGGGTGTGGGCCTGCATCCCGCGCTTTGATGGCGACCCGGCGTTCAGCAATCTGCTGAGCGGTGTAGCGGCGACGGAAGCCACGGCGCAGGGGGTGTGGGCCATTGACCTGATCGGTCTGGCGCGCACCGAACAGGCCTATGAACGCAACAGCGCAGTGTTGCGCACCGTCCTGACCGACGAAAAGGGTGCACAGCTTGAGATTCTCGACTTCTGCCCGCGCTTTCGCCACCATGAGCGGCAGTACCGCCCCGTGGCCTTTTGCCGCCTGCTGAGGCCCCTGAGCGGCGCACCACGCATCCGGGTGCGGCTGCGGCCCATGCGGGATTATGGTACGGAGCGGGCGCCGCATTCCTTCGGCTCCAACCATATCCGTTTTATGGGCACGGACACCGACCTGCGCCTGACCACCAACTGCCCCGTCTCGCACCTGCTGAACGAACGCACCTTCCGCGTCGAGGAACCGCTGGCCTTTTTCCTGGGGCCGGATGAGCCGTTTTCGACCGGCATCCTGCAAGGGGTGCGCGACATGTACGAGCAGACCGACGCCTACTGGAAGCGCTGGGTGCGAACCCTCTCCCTGCCGCTGGAGTGGCAGGAGGCGACCATCCGCGCCGCCATCGCGCTCAAACTGTGCGTCTATGAAGAGACGGGTGCCATTGTGGCGGCCATGACCACCTCCATCCCCGAAGCCCCGGATTCCGGGCGCAACTGGGATTACCGCTATTGCTGGATCCGCGATGCCTATTATGTGGTGCAGGCCCTGACGCGGCTGGGGGCCGTCGATATCCTCGAAAACTACCTGAAGTATCTGCGCAATATCGTCGATCAGGCGGGCGAGGGTCCGATCCAGCCCGTCTATGGTATCGGCTTCGGCCCGGAACTGCCGGAAACCGAGGCGGCGGCCTTGCCCGGCTATGGCGGCATGGGGCCGGTGCGCGTCGGCAATCTGGCCTATATCCAGCATCAGCACGACGTCTATGGGCAGATCGTCCTGTCGGCGGTGCACGCCTTCTTCGATCAGCGGCTACTGCAACCGGGGACGGAAAGCGATTTCCGCGCGCTGGAACGCATGGGCGAGCGGGCTTTGGAGGTGTTTGACAAGCCCGATGCCGGTTTGTGGGAATACCGCACCCTGTCCAACATCCATACCTATTCGGCCCTGATGTGCTGGGCGGCCTGTGACCGGCTGGAAAACGCCGCTCTGGCGCTGGGGCTGGCCGACCGCGCCGAGGTGTGGCGCGGCCACGCCCGCACCATCCGCGCTGCCATCGAATCACGCGCCTTTTGCGGTGAAGGCGGCAGTTTCAGCGCCTGTTTCGACCACGCGCAACTGGATGCCAGCCTGCTTCAGATGATCGACCTGCGCTTTTTGACGCCCGACGATCCGCGCCATCTGGCGACGCTGGCGGCGGTCGAGGCGGGGTTGCGGCGCGGCGAGCACATGCTGCGCTACGCCGTGCCCGACGATTTCGGTGAGCCGGAAACGGCGTTCAACTTCTGCACCTTCTGGCTGATCGAGGCCCTGCACCATGCGGGCCGCAGCGATGAGGCGCGCACCCTGTTCGAAGGGATGCTGAAACGGCGGACCGCGGCCGGTCTGCTGTCCGAAGATACGGCCTACGACGACGGCCAGTTGTGGGGCAACTACCCGCAAACCTATTCGCTGGTCGGGATCATCAACTGCGCCGGGCTGCTCAGCCGCCCGTGGCGCGATGTCAGATAGGAGACTGCTATGGGGCGACTGATCGTTGTGTCCAACCGCGTCAACCCGCCGAGCGATGCCAGCGTCGGCACGCAGGGTGGGCTGGCCATGGCCCTGTCGGCGGCCTTGCGCGAAGAAAACGGCATCTGGTTCGGGTGGTCCGGGCAAACGACCGAGGCCTTTACCGGCCATCTGTCGATCCAGAAGATCGGCGGCGTCACCGTCGCCCTGACGGATCTTGAGGCGCAGGACGTGCAGGAATATTACAACGGCTACGCTAACCGCACCCTGTGGCCGCTGTTCCATTACCGCACCGACCTCGTGGCCTTTGAGCGCAGCTTTGACGAGGGCTATTTGCGGGTCAATCAGCGCTTTGCCGACACCCTGTTTCCGCTGGTCGAGAAAGAGGACCTGTTGTGGGTGCAGGACTATCACCTGCTGCCGCTGGCCTCGATGCTGCGCAAGCACGGGGTGAGCAACCGCATTGGCTTCTTCCTGCACATTCCGTGGCCGGCTATGCGCGTGTTTCAGACCCTGCCCAAGCATCGCGAGCTGGTGGAAACCCTGTTCGACTATGACCTGCTCGGCTTTCAGACCGAAGACAGTCTCAATGCCTTTCAGGAATATGTGGTGCACGCCGCCGAGGGCGAGATGTTGCCCGATGGCCGTCTGCGCGCCTTTGGCAAGACGATCCGCGCCGGGGCCTTCCCCATCGGCATCGACAGCGAGGATTTTACGGCGGCCGCCACCTCGGACAAGGCGCTGGCCTTCTACAATCTGATGCGCAATTCGCAGGCCGGGCGCAAGATGATCACTGGTGTTGATCGGCTCGACTATTCCAAGGGGCTGGAGGAGCGTTTTCTGGCCTATGAGCAGTTCCTCAACAACCATCCGCGCATGGAGGGTGAGGTCTTCCTGATGCAGATCGCCACGGCGACGCGCGAGGAGGTCAATACCTATCAGGAACTGCGCGCACGGCTCGACAGCCTGTCCGGGCGCATCAATGGTGAACACGCCACCATCGACTGGGTGCCGGTGCGCTACGTCAACCGCGCCTATCGCCGGGATGAGCTGGCGGGGATCTATCGCGCCTCGCACGTCGGGCTGGTGACGCCGTTGCGCGACGGCATGAATCTGGTGGCCAAGGAGTTTGTGGCGGCGCAGGACGAACGCGATCCGGGGGTGCTTATCCTGTCGGAATTTGCCGGGGCGGCGGCGCAGATGCAGGCGGCGCTGATCGTCAACCCGTTCGACCGTCAGGCCATGGCCGAAGCCATTGCCGAGGCGGTGCACATGCCGCTCAAGGAACGTAAGCAACGCCACGAAGACCTGATGCACGGCGTGATGGCCGAGGACGTGGTGTGGTGGCGCAACGATTTTGTGGCCAAGCTGAGGGACGAAGGCGAGGTGACGCCGGATGGCGACACCTTTCCGGGCGGACAGTCCGACGACCGCATCGTGACCTTACCGGTGGCCAGCTAACCCTCCTCCCTACGCCTGAGGCACAGGGAGGAGGCGGCATAGCTTAAGCGGCAGCCAGTTCGCTCAGGGCCTTGGCGGCGCTTTCAATCGCCGCGGCCTTGATGTCCGGACCGAAGGCCATGGCTTCCGAGCGGATAAAGGTCACGTCGGTGATGCCGATAAAGCCCAGCAGCGTGCGGATATGGCCTTCCTGAAAGTCCATCACCGAGGCGGGGCCTTCGGAATATTTGCCATCGCGCGTTTCGATGACCACGGCCTTCTTGCCCTTGACCAGACCTTCCGGGCCGGACTCGGTGTAGCGGAAGGTGCGACCGGCGCGCAGCACGTAGTCAAACCACGTCTTCAGCAGGGCCGACATGCCGAAATTGTACATCGGCGCGCCGAGGACGAGGATGTCGGCGGCCTCAAGTTCCGACACGCGCGCTTCGACGGTTTCGGCCAGAGCCGAGGCTTCGGCGCTTTCGCCGATATTGCCGAAGAAGCCGTTGATGTTCGAGGCGCTCAGCACCGGCAGCGGGTTGAGGCCGAGGTCGAGTTCGATGAACTGCGTCTTGGCGTCGGCCTTCAGCAGGCTATCCTTATAGGTTTCGACCAGCTGGCGTGAGATCGAGCCTTCGCCCTTGATCGAGGAATTGACGATGAGAACCTTGGACATGGTAGTCTCCTTGCGTAAAAGATAACCGTAACAGATACGATTCTATCTTGGGGGTAAACCTGACCCGTCAAGAGGGGACGGGTCAGGCATCAGGGGTTAAGTGGGGAGGGATTTCTATAATCACTCCGCTCAAGCCGCCATTGAGGCGGCGGCCAAGGTGGCGCAGCCACCGCCCGGCGAGGGGCAAGACTAAAAGCGCCCGGCCTGATAGTCGGCAAAGGCCTGATAGATTTCCTGCGGCGTGTTCATGACGAACGGACCGTGGCGGGCGATAGGCTCCTTCAGTGCCTGCCCCAGAACGACCAGCACACGAGCACCGTCAAGACCGCCGGACAGCGGCAGTTCGGCACCGTCGCTCAAAACCGCCGCCTGACCGCGTGCAACGCTCTGACCGTTGATCAGGGCGTCGCCATCGAAGACATAGGCGAAACCGGCATGGCCTGCGGGCACGGGCAGGGTGAGGCCGGCCCCACCGTCGAGCGACACATCGGCGATAAACGGCTTCGTCGTCGGCGACTGGATCGGCCCGGTCTGGCCCTGATAGGTCCCGGCCAGCAGCTTAACCCAGGCATCGGAATGGCGGACCACCGGGATAGTGTTCGCGGGCACGTCCTTATATTGCGGGTCGAGCATCTTTTCCCTGGCGGGCAGGTTCAGCCACAACTGAAAGCCCTGCATCAGGCCGTCTTCCTGCTCCGGCATTTCGGAGTGGACGAGGCCGCGCGCCGTGGTCATCCATTGCACGTCGCCGGGGCCCAGAAGGCCTTCATTGCCTTTGGAATCCTTATGGCGCATCCGCCCGGCCAGCATGTAGGTGATGGTTTCGAAGCCGCGGTGCGGATGGTCAGGGAAGCCGGCAATATAGGCCTGCGGGTCGTCGGAGCGGAACTCATCCAGCATCAGGAAGGGATCGACCTCCGGCAGGGCCTGCGTGCCCAGAACGCGGGTCAGCTTGACGCCCGCGCCATCGGTGGCTGGCAGGCCGCGCACGAGGCGGGTAACGCTGCGTTGTGTGGTCATGGTGGTGTCTTTCCAAACGGGGGAGCGGGGGCTCCCCGTGTTGACGAGACGTATAGCCGGGTTTATGCGTTGTCAGAAGCCTGCAAAAATGAACCCCGGTGTTTCGCTCAGAGCAACGCTGGAAGGAGGGACACCCATGACCCCCGGAGTCGATCTCGAAGATCTCAACGCCTTCTTTCTGGTGGTGGAAACCGGTTCCTTTGCGCGAGCGGCTGACCGGCTGGGGGTGGCCAAGTCCATCGTCTCGCGCCGTGTGGCGCACCTCGAAGACCAGTTGAAGGCGCGGCTTCTGACGCGCACGGCGCGCGGCACCCAGACCACCGATGTGGGCGCGCTCTATTACGCTAAGGCGCGCGAAGCCATGGCACAGCTTGAGGCGGCACAGGAGGCGGTCAATGACGCCATGCTGGAGGTCGCCGGGCCCATTCGCCTGTCGGCACCGCTGAGCTTTGGCGTGTCGCACCTCGCCCCCGTCCTGACCGAGTTTGCCGTGCGCAACCCGCGCATCGAGCTGGATGTCAGCTTTGATGACCGCAAGGTCGATGTGCTGGGCGGCGGCTTTGACGTGGTGATCCGTATCGGCGAACTGACCGACTCGACGCTGATCGCGCGGCGGATCGGGCATATCAACGGCATGATCGTCGCCAGCCCCGACTATCTGAGCCAGAAGGGCACGCCGCAGACGCCCGACGATCTGGGGCAACTCGATTGCCTGCTCTACACCAATGTCGCCCCCGGCGACGTCTGGCGCTTCGTGGTCAATGGTGAGGAGCGCATGGTGCGTATCCCGGTGCGGCTGAGGTCGGACAATGGCGACATGCTGCTCAGCGCGGCGGTGGCGGGTCTGGGCGTGGCGCGCCTGCCGGCCTTTATCAGCAGCGAGGCCATAGCGTCGGGGCAGGTGGTGCCCATCCTGCCGGAGTATAATACCACCGTGCCGCTGTGCGCCGTCATGCCGCCCGGACGTTCGCGCACGGCGCGGGTGCGGGCGCTGGTCGATTTTCTGGCCCTGCGCTTCGCTAATGAGGTCTTGTAAACGCGCCGCCTACGGAAGATTGTTGCGGGTGCGAAAAGGGGCTTGTCAGGCTTGGTGAAACGTTTAAGTTCATATGTGACAACACGGAGGCGGTGATGGAGCCGGAGGATTTTGACCGGTTGAGCGAAGGGGCAGCGGCTTTTCTGGGCCTGTCCCTCAGCGAGGACAGTCAGGCGGCGGTGAGCGCCACTCTGCGGCTTCTGCATCAGCACGCGGCCATTATCGAGGATGCGTTTAGAGCGGATTTCGTTCAGCCTGAATCGAAATTCCGCTCTAACAATTTGTTTTGTCGCGCATTTGATTCCGAAAACCGTTTCACACTTTTCGGAATGCGCTCTAAGGACACCGAGGCATGAGCGACACCCGCAGCGCGCTCGATCTGGCCAATGCCATTGCCCGCCGCGAGATCACGGCGGAAGCGGTGGTGCGTCAGGCGGTCGAGGCGGCGCTGAGTGATCCCTTTTGCGCCTTTACCCGCGTCTTTGCCTCCGAAGCCGTGGCCAGTGCGCAGGCCGTTGATCACGGTGAGATTTCCGGGCCTCTGGCCGGGGTGCCGTTTGCCGTCAAGGACCTGTTCGACGTGGCGGGGCAGGTGACGACCGCCGGGGCCAAATTGCGCCTTGGCGCGGCAGCGGCGATGCAGGACGCCGAGGTCGTGCGCCGTGTGAAGGCCGCCGGCGCGATCCTGATCGGCACGCTGAATATGGACGAATTCGCCTACGGTTTTGCCACGGTCAATGCCCATTTCGGCACCACTCTGAACCCGCACGATCCGTTGCGGCTGGCCGGGGGCTCCTCCGGCGGGTCGGCGGCCGCGGTGGCGGCTGGGTTTGTGCCGCTGAGTTTGGGCTCAGACACCAATGGCTCGGTGCGCGTTCCGGCCTCGCTGTGCGGCGTTTGGGGGATGCGCCCGGCGCAAGGGGTGGTGCCGCTTTCGGGCGTGTTTCCGTTTGTCGAAGCGCTCGATACGGTCGGGCCGTTTGCGCGCAGCAGCCGTGACCTGCGCCGCCTGTACGAGGTGCTTGCCGGTGAGGCGCTGACCGGGGACAATCAACCGTTGCGCGTTGCGCGTCTGGACGGCTTTTTCGCGCGTAATGCCGCCCCGGAAGCGGTGAGCGCCGTTGATACACTGATGGCGCATCTGGGGGGCAGCGCCGTCGCCGATCTGCCGCAGGCCGAGGCCGGGCGTTCGGCGGGCTTTGTGATGACGGCGGCGCTCGGTGGGGCACTGCATCTGGACACCTTGCGGGGGCGGGCGCCGGACTATGATCCGGCGGTGCGCGACCGGCTGATCGCCGGGGCCATGCTGCCCGCGGCTGTGCTGGACAAGGCGCTGCGCTATCGTGATCATTATCGCAGGATTTTCTATCAACTGTTTGATCAGTTTGATGTTCTGATTGCCCCGGCGACGCCCTGTTCCGCCCCGCTGATTGAGGCGGGGACCATCCTGATCGACGGCAAACCGGCCCCGGCGCGCGCCCATTTGGGGATCTATGCGCAGGCCATTTCGCTGACGGGCGTGCCGGTAATTGCCGCGCCGCTGAAGACCAAGGGCCTGCCCATCGGCCTGCAAATCATCACGCGACCGGGCCTCGAAGGCGCGGTGTTCGACCTGATGCACCGACTGGAGGACGAAGGCGTGCTGGGCTTTACGGCACCGGGAGGGCGCGTATGATCCATACGGCGGCATCCCTGCGAGGCATGGTCACGGCGCCGCACCATCTGGCGGCGCAGGCGGGGCTCGATATCCTCAAACGCGGCGGCACCGCCATCGAGGCGGCGGTGGCCACGGCGGCAGCGCTGGCCGTCGTCTATCCGCACATGAATTCCATAGGCGGCGACAGCTTCTGGATGGTGCGCGAACCCGACGGGTCGGTGCACGGCGTCAGTGCCTGCGGCGCGGCCGCGCAAGGGGCCACGCTCGACCTCTATAAGGGCCATGCCCGCGTACCCTGGCGCGGGCCTTTGGCGGCCAATACGGTGGCGGGCACCGTCTCCGGTTGGGAGGCGCTGTTGCAGCGGGTGGCCGATCCCCTGCCGCTGGAGGTGCTGCTGGAGGCGGCTATTCACTACGCCGAAACGGGAGTTGTGGTCACCAAAGGCGGAGCCGATATCGCCGCCGCCAAGGACGCCGAGCTGAAGGATCAGTACGGCTATGGCGCGGCGTTTCAGTCCGATAATCAACCATTGAAAGAGGGCGCGATCCTCACGCAACCGGCTCTGGCCACCACGCTGAAAGCGCTGGCGGCCAGGGGATTGCGCGATTTCTACGAAGGCGATCTGGCGCGCGCCATTGCGGTCGATCTCGGTCGCGCTGGGTCGCCGGTCTGTGGCGAGGATTTGCGCGCCCACCGCGCCACGACGCCCGTGCCGCTAACTACGCGCCTGCGTGGGGCGCAGCTTTACAACATGACCCCGCCGACGCAGGGCTTTGCGTCCTTGCTGATACTGGCCCTGTACGACCGGTTGGGGGTTAAGGGACACGACCATTTCGACCATCTGCACGGCCTGATCGAAGCCACCAAACAGGCGTTTTTGCTGCGTGATCAGCATATTGGCGACCCGGCCTATATGGATTTCGATGCGCAGGCCCTGCTGTCCGACGCAGCGGCGCTCGACGCGCTGGCGGCGACCATCGACCGCGCACAGGCCCTGCCGTGGCCCTATGAGCCGCAACAGGGCGACACGGTGTGGTTCGGGGCTATTGATGCCGAGGGTCGTGCCGTCAGCGCCATTCAGAGCACCTATTTCGAGTTCGGTTCGGGCCTCGTCCTGCCGGAAACGGGCATCATCTGGCAGAACCGCGGGGCGTCGTTCCGTCTGGTCGAAAGCGGCTGGAACGCTCTGAAGCCGGGGCGCAAGCCGTTCCATACGCTCAATCCGGCGCTGGCCGTCTTTGAGGACGGGCGGGTGATGAGCTATGGCACGATGGGCGGTGAGGGGCAGCCGCAGACGCAAGCCGCTGTTTTCAGCCGTTACAACGCCGGTATGCACTTACAAGCCGCCATCACCGCGCCGCGCTGGCTTCTGGGCAAGACCTGGGGCGAGGAGAGCGTGTCGCTCAAGCTTGAAGGTCGGTTTGAGGTAGAGTTAATTGAAAACTTAAAGAAAGCGGGACATCAGACGGAAATCGTAGACGATTTCACCTCTATGATGGGCCATGCCGGGGCGCTGGTGCGTCATGCGGATGGGCGTATCGAAGGGGCCACCGATCCGCGTTCGGACGGCGGGGTGGCGGCATGGTAGAGGTGGGCGGATACCGCGCCGTCGCCCGCTGCGACGCCCTCAGACGCCCGCCGTTCAGCGAGGCGGCGGACAGCCTGTTCCGCCCCTACCTCAGCGAGGCGCACCGCGCGACGCTGGCGCAACTGCGCGAGTGGATGGAGGCGGCGGGGATGGCCGTGCGCCTCGATGCGGCGGGCAATCTGATCGGGCGGTATGAGGCCGCCACTATACCTCCCCAGCTTGCTGGGGAGGGGGACCGCACGATGCGCGCAGCGCGAGATGCGGTGGTGGGGGCCGACTCCGATGTTAACCCCACCCCCCGCCGGTCGGCGGGTACCTCCCCTGAAATCAGGGGAGGGGCTAAATCCCTCATCCTCGCTTCGCACATCGACTCGGTGCGCGACGCCGGGGCCTATGACGGGCCGCTGGGGGTCATGCTGGCAATAGAGGTCGTGGCCGCCCTGCACGCGCAAAACAAGCGCCTGCCGTTCGCCATCGACCTCTATGCCTTTGGCGACGAGGAGGGCTCGCGCTTTCCGGCCTCCATGCTCTGTTCGCGCGCCGTGTGCGGGCGGGTGGAGCGGGCCCAGCTTGATGTCGCCGACCGCGACGGCATCAGCTTAGCCAGGGCGCTGAGCGATTTCGGACTGGATATCGACCGTTTTACGGACGCCTGCCGCGACCCGTCCGAGCTGATCGGCTATATCGAAGCCCATATCGAACAGGGCCCGGTGCTGGAGGCCGAAGGGCTGGCGCTGGGGGTGGTCACCGCCATCGCCTGTCAGAGACGCTATGCGGTGACGGTCACGGGCGTCGCCGGTCACGCCGGGACCAACAGCATGGCCCTGCGCCGGGACGCGCTCACCGCCGCAGCGGAAATGGCGCTGGCGGTCGAAACCGTTGGCCGCGCCGGGCCGGACGATCTGGTGGCCACGGTCGGGCGGTTCAATGTCGCCCCCAATGCCCCCAATGTGGTGCCGGGCGAGGTGGTCTTCACCATCGACGTGCGGTCGGGCGAAGAGGCTCCGCGCAACGTCGCCGCCGCTGCCATCCTCAGCCGTATCGAGGCCACTGCCGCCGCTCGCGGGGTGACGGTGGCGCACCAGCTTATCCACGACCTGCCCGCCGCACCGTGCGACCCGTCAATGATGGATTTTCTGTCGCAAGCCGTGCGTGAGGCTGGTCACATCCCGCGCCGTCTGGTGTCAGGCGCGGGCCATGACGCCATGGCCTTTGCCGGTGTGACGCCCACCGCCATGCTGTTTATTCGCTGCAAGGACGGAATCAGCCACAATCCTTTGGAAGCCGTCGAGCCGGCCGACGCCGAAGCGGCGTTTCAGGCCTTGCTCGGCCTTGTACTCAAACTGGGGGAAGCCTCCGCATGACCGACTATTTCGGTGAGATCAATCCGCCGCAACGCCTGCTGATGGGGCCGGGGCCGGTCAATGCCCACCCGCGCGTGCTGCGCGCCATGTCGGCGGACCTTCTGGGGCAGTTCGACCCCGAAATGACCGCCTATATGAACGAGACTATGGCGCTCTATCGGCAGGTCTTCCGCACGCAAAACCGCTGGACCTTCCTGATCGACGGTACGGCGCGGGCGGCGATCGAGGCGGCATTGGTTTCGCTGATCGACGCCGGTCGCACGCATGTACTGATCGTGAGATCAGGGCGCTTCGGCTTGCTGCTGACCGAGATTTGCGAGCGCCTCGGCGCAGATTATGAGGTTGTCGATGCCTCTTGGGGCGAAGTGGTGCCGATGGAAGCTATCCGGGCCAAGGCGCTCGAATTTCGACCTGATGTGATTACCTGCGTGCACGGCGACACTTCGACGACTATGGCGCAGCCGCTGGACGGGCTGGGCGAACTGTGCCGTGAGATCGGGGCCTTTTCCTATGTCGATGCCACGGCGACGCTGGGCGGGATGCCGATTGAGACCGACGGCTGGGGCCTCGATATCGTCACGGCGGGCTTGCAGAAATGTCTGGGCGGGCCGTCGGGATCGGCCCCCATCACGATTTCCGACCGTGCGGCCGAGTTCATCTTTTCACGTCGCCATACCGAAAAGGGCATCCGTGCCGTTGATGCCGAAGACGGCCACCGCCCGCGTATCGGCTCCAACTATTTCGATCTGGCCATGATCATGGACTACTGGTCGGAAAAGCGGCTGAACCACCATACCGAGGCCACGACCATGCTTTACGGGGCGCGCGAATGCGCCCGCGTGGCGCTTCAGGAGGGGCTTGAGGCGCGCTTTGACCGCCATACAAGGGCCGGGGCAGCCATGACGGCGGGGCTGCGCGCCATGGGGCTGAGCGTCTATGGCGACGACCGCTACCGCATGACCAATGTGACGGGGGTGTACATCCCCAACGGTCTTGATGGCGAGCGTGTGCGTCAGCGGATGCGCGAAGACTTCGAAATCGAGATCGGTACGGCCTTTGGCCCCTTGCAGGGGCAGATCTGGCGTATCGGGGCCATGGGGTATAACGCCATGAAGTCCAAGGTGCTGACGACCCTGGCCGCGCTGGAGGCCTGTCTGGTCGCCGAAGGGGTGGCGGTCAATCTGGGGGCCGCGGTCCCCGCCGCGCGGGAGGTGTGGGGATGACCCCGCGTGACCTGATTGGCTATGGTCCGACACCGCCCAATGCGCAGTGGCCCAACGGCGCGCGCATCGCCGTACAGTTCGTCATCAATTACGAAGAGGGCGGCGAAAACTCTATCCTCAATGGTGACAGGGGGTCTGAGGCCTTCCTGTCCGAAATGGTGGGCGCCCAAAGCCATATCGGGGCGCGGGCCATGGCTATGGAAAGCCTGTATGAATACGGCGCGCGCGCCGGTTTCTGGCGACTGCACCGCATATTTACCGAACGCAAGGCCCCGGTCACCGTCTATGGCGTGGCTACGGCCATGCAGATGAACCCGGCGGCGGTTGAGGCCATGCTGACCGCCGACTGGGAGATCGCCAGCCACGGCTACCGCTGGATCGATTATCAAAACGTGCCGGAAGAGGTTGAGCGCGACCATATCCACAAGGCCATAGAGCTGCACACGCAACTGACCGGGGCGCGGCCTCTGGGTTGGTATCAGGGGCGCACCTCGCCCCAAACGGCGCGGCTGGTGGTCGAGGAGGGCGGCTTTATCTATGACGCCGATTCCTACGCCGACGATCTGCCCTATTACGACACGCGATATGGCAAACCTCAATTGATCGTGCCCTATACGCTGGACGTCAACGATATGAAGTTCGTGGCCTATAACGGCTTTGCCGATGCCGAACCCTTCTATCGCTACCTGCGCGACACCTTCGATCAGTTGTACCTTGAGGGCAGCCGCATGATGTCGATTGGCCTGCATGGGCGCATTGCGGGTAAGCCGGCGCGGGCCGCCGCCGTGGCGCGCTTCCTCGACCACGTGCTGAGCCACGACAAGGTGTGGGTGGCGCGCCGCATCGACATCGCCCGCCACTGGCTGAAGGTGCATCCCTATGCAGCTTAATGATCCTGTTCGCCTGAAAGAGGTGACCGAGGCCTTCTACGCCTATGAGGCGGCGCTGATGGCCGACGATATTCCGGCCATGGACCGCCTGTTTCGTGAGGCACCGGAAACCATCCGCTTCGGCGTGGGTGAGGTGCTGTACGGCATCGAAGCCATCCGCGCCTTCCGCAAAGGCCGGGGCGGCTCGCCACAGCGCAAACTGGGCCGGGTCGAAATCACCGTCTATGGCGACGCCTTCGCCACCGCCCATGCCGAGTTTTTCCGGGAAACCTCCGACCGGAGGGGGCGTCAGTCGCAGGCGTGGGTGCGTTTTGCCGATGGCTGGAAGGTGGTATCGGCGCATGTGTCGATAGAGGGGGCGACGTCATGAGTGATTTCAACCAATTGACTCGTAAAGCCTTTATTGAACGCTTTGGCCTGTTGTTCGAGCACAGCCCGTGGATCGTGGCGCAGGCCGAGACGATGCGGCCGTTTAAGGACCTTATGGCCCTGTACGCCGGGTTGACGAAGGTGGTGGCGCACGCCGGGCCGGAGGCGCAACTGGCCCTGCTGCGCGCCCACCCCAAGCTGGCCGACAAGGCACAGGTGAAGGCCGGTCTGACGAAGGAGTCGGCTTCGGAACAGGCATCGGTGGGGCTCAATGCCCTGACGGAGGCCGAATTTGCGCGGTTTCATGAGCTGAACACCGCCTATGAGGCGCGCTTTGGTTTCCCCTTTATCATCTGTGTGCGGCTGGCCGGGGGTAAGGCGGATATCCTTGCGGCGATGGAGTCGCGGCTCGGCAACGACCCGCAGACAGAGTTTAGCACGGCCCTGGCTGAGGTGGATAAGATCGTCTGGCTGCGCCTCAAAGATGTGGAGGGCGCATGAGCCTCGAAGCCCATAATGCCCGCGTCCGGCACGATCTTGAGGCGCTGTGCTATCCCGGTAGCGACTGGCTGCGCCCGGCGACGCATCCGGAAGGTCCGGTGCACGACGTCATCATCATCGGCGGGGGCCAGTCGGGCCTCAGCGCCGCCTTCGCGCTGAAGCGCGAGCGCATCCACAACCTGCTGATCCTCGATGAGAGCGCCGAAGGCTTTGAAGGGCCGTGGGAAACCTATGCCCGCATGATGACCCTGCGCACGCCCAAGGGTATCACCTCGATAGATATGGGCGTCCCCTCCCTGACCTTCCGCGCCTTCTGGGAGGCGCAGCACGGGGCCGAAGGCTGGGCGCGGCTTGACAAGATTCCGCGGGGCGACTGGATGGCCTATCTGCGCTGGTACCGCCGCGTGCTGGACCTGCCGGTCAGAAACGGCGTGCGGGTCAGCGATATCGAGCCCATAGACGGCCTGTTCCGCGTGCACGCTTCCGACGGTTCCTATCTGGCGCGAAAGGTCATTCTGGCCACCGGGATTCAGGGCGGCGGCGGCTGGCATACGCCGCAGATGATCAGGGACCTGCCGCGGCATCTTTACGCCCATACCTCTGAGCCCATCGATGTGGCGGCGCTGAAAGGCAAGCGTATCGGCATTTTGGGGGGAGGGGCCTCGGCCTTTGACAATGCCCACCATCTGCTCGATGCCGGGGCCGCCGAAGCACACGTCTTTGTGCGGCGTGAGGCCCTGCCGCGTATCAATCCCATCCGGCACATGGAGGCGGCGGGCCTGATCCCGCGCTTTGCCGCGCTCAGCGACGGCGAAAAATACGCCGCTATGTCGCACTTTTTCAAATTCAATCAACCGCCGACTAACGACACCTTCAACCGGGCGGCGGCCTTTGCAGGCTTCCGCCTGTATACGGGTTCGCCCTGGCAAGCCGTGCGCGAAGACGGCGGGCAGGCGGTGGTGACGACGCCCAAGGGCGAGCACGGTTTCGACTTTCTGGTCATCTCGACCGGTCTGGTCACCGATCCGGCGCTGCGGCCCGAACTGCGGCGACTGGAGCCGGGCATTGCGCGCTGGGCCGATGTCTATTCGGCCCCGGAGGCGATCAGGAACCCGCTGCTTGACGCCCATCCCTATCTGGGCGCAGGCTTCACCTTTACCGGGCGCGACCCTGAGTGGCAGGCGAAACTGCATGGCCTGTTTGCCTTCAACTATTCGGCCCTGATCAATTTCGGCCTGTCGGCCTCGGCCCTGTCGGGGCTGAAATACGCCCTGCCGAAGCTGGCCAGCGCCGTGGCCGATCATTTGTTCCTCGATCAGAAGACAGCCTGCCTCGACGCCTATTTTGCCTATGATGAGCCGGAATTTGTCGGCGAATGGAGCGCCTCATGAGCCTTTCGACCCACGTCCTCGACACGGCCCACGGCACCCCGGCCCAGGGGGTCGGGCTGCACCTCCTCAGCGGGCGCGAAGTGCTGTTTGCCGGAAAAACTGACGCCGATGGCCGCTGCCCGGAGTTGCGCGAGCTGAGCCTGAGTGCGGGGCTCTACCGGCTGGAATTCGATGTGGCCGACTATTTCCGCGCCAGGGGCGTGACGCTGGCCGAGCCGCCGTTTCTCGACCGCGTGGGCATCGACTTCGGCATGGACGGGGTGGGGCATTACCACGTGCCGCTGCTGGTCAGTCCCTATGGCTATTCGACCTACAGGGGGAGCTGATGGGGGGTGCACGCCATGACCGATAAACTCCGCTTCTGTCTCGATGGTGAGATCGTCACCCTGTCGGGCTTCGACCCGACGCAAAGCGTGCTCGACTGGCTGCGCTACACGGTACGACGCACCGGCAGCAAGGAAGGCTGTGCCGAGGGCGATTGCGGGGCCTGTACGGTGCTGGTGGGTGAGCTTGCGAACGCGCGCATAGAATGGCGTGCGGTGAATGCCTGTATCCTGTTCCTGCCCATGCTGGACGGTAAGGCGCTGATGACGGTCGAAAGCCTGAAAGGCGCGCATCCGGTCCAATCGGCAATGGTTGATTTGCACGCCTCGCAGTGCGGTTTCTGCACGCCGGGCATTGTGATGTCGCTGGTCGGGCGTTTGATGGGGGCGTGCGGCACGGCGGGGGCCGACCCGGCGGAGGTGCTGGCCGGAAACCTGTGCCGCTGCACGGGTTATGGCCCGATCCTCAAGGCCGCCGAACAGGTGGCATCAGTGCCGTTTGACGACGCGCCCATCCGTGAGGCGCTGCTGAAACTGCGCCGCGACACCCGGCTGGTCCTCAGCTACGAAGACCCGCTGGCCGGGCTGACGCGGCGGGCCTATGTGCCGCGCAACACCGATGATCTGGCGGAAATCCTTATCGAAAACCCCGATGTGCGGCTGATCGCCGGGGCCACCGATGTCGGCCTGTGGGTCAGCAAGCAGCACCGCGTCCTGCCGGAGGTCGCCTTTATCGGCCACCTGATGCGCGACATCGAGGGGACGCCGCAGGGCGTGCGGCTGGGCGCCGGTGTGCGCTATTCTGAGGCGCGTGCGGCGCTGGCCGACCTGTCGCCCGATCTGAGCGAACTGATCCGCCGCATCGGCGCGGTTCAGGTGCGCAATGCCGGCACCATCGGCGGCAATATCGCCAATGGCTCGCCCATCGGGGACATGCCGCCCGCCCTGATCGCGCTGGGGGCCGAACTGACCCTGCGCCGGGGCGAGACGCGCCGCACCCTGCCGCTGGAGGCCTATTTCCTCGACTACGGCAAGCAGGACCGGCAGCCCGGTGAGTTCGTCGAAAGCATCTTTGTGCCCGCACCAAAATCCGGCGATGTGGTGCGTATCGTCAAGCTGTCGAAGCGCTTTGATTCCGACATTTCGGCGGTCTGCGCCGCTGTGCATCTGCGCTTTGACGGGGCGGTGGTGCAGGGCGCGCGGCTGGCCTTTGGCGGCATGGCGGGCACCCCCAAACGTGCCGCGCACGCCGAGGCTATCCTGACCGGCCACCCGCTGACGCCGCAGCGGCTGGCGCTGGCCGCCGAGGCGCTGCGCGCGGATTTCACCCCGCTCAGCGATGTGCGTGGCTCTTCGGAATATAGATTAATTGTCGCCGGTAATATACTGAAAAAACTGTGTTTTGATATTCAGGGTCAAGGCGGTGATGTGCTGGGGGTGGCGCATGGCTGAGCGCGCTCACACCCCCCAAATTCATACCCCAAAGGTCCATACGTCTCTGGCCCACGACAGCGCTCCCCTACACGTCAGCGGCACAGCCCTCTATGCCGATGACGTGGCCGAACCGGCGGGGATGCTGCATCTGGCCTTCGGTCGCGCTCCGCACGCCCACGCGAAGATATTGAGCCTTGACCTCAGCGCCGTGCGCGCCGCGCCGGGCGTGGTCGCCGTCTTCACCGCCGCCGACATCCCTGGCGACAACAATGTTGCGCCGGTGGCCAAAGACGACCGCCTGCTGGCCGCCGATGAAGTGGTGTTTATGGGGCAGCCGGTGTTTCTGGTTGCCGCCACCTCGGCCAAGGCCGCGCGTGTGGCGGCGAAGCTAGGCCGCATCGACTACGAGCCCTTGCCCGCCCTATTGACCATTGCCGAGGCCAAGGCCGCCCACAGCCTGATCGAGGCGTCGCAGGTGATGCGGCGCGGCGATATGGCAGAGCTTGCGGCTGCGCCGCATCGGATCCAAGGCGCGCTGGAAATCGGCGGGCAGGATCACTTCTACCTCGAAGGCCAGATCAGCGTCGCTACGCCGATGGAGCAGGGCGGGGTGCATCTTCTGTGTTCGACGCAGCATCCGTCTGAGGTGCAGCATCTGGTGGCGCACCTTCTGGGCGTCACGTCCGCCGATGTGACGGTTGAGGTGCGGCGCATGGGTGGCGGCTTTGGCGGCAAGGAGACGCAGGCCTCGCTGTTTGCGGCGGCGGCTGCCTTGGTGGCGGCCAAGACGGGTCGCCCGGCCAAGTACCGCGCCGACCGCGATGAGGATATGCAGATTACGGGTAAGCGGCACGATTTCACCGCTGACTACGACGTGGCCTTTGATGACGAGGGGCGTATCCGGGCCCTGCGGCTGGAGCTGGCCTCGCGCTGCGGCTGTTCGACCGACCTGTCGCCGGCGATCAATGACCGGGCCATGTTCCATGCCGATAACTGCTATTTCCTTGAAAATGTTGAGATCGTCTCGCATCGCTACCGCACCCATACTGTTTCCAATACCGCCTTTCGCGGCTTTGGCGGGCCGCAGGGGATGCTGGCCATCGAGCGGGTGATGGACGCCATTGCCCTGCACCTGGGGCGTGATCCGCTGAGCGTGCGCCAGACCAACTTCTACGGCCCGGAGCGCAATCTAACGCCGTATCAGATGGCGGTGACAGATTTCGTCGCTGATACCCTCGTTGAGGAGCTGAAAACCGCCGCCGATTACGACGCCCGCAAGGCTGAGATCGACGCCTTCAACGCGACGCATCCCTATCTGCGGCGCGGCATTGCCTGCACGCCGGTCAAGTTCGGTATCTCCTTTACCACCAGCCACCTCAATCAGGCGGGGGCCCTGGTCCACGCCTATGTCGATGGCTCGATTGCGCTCAATCACGGCGGCACCGAGATGGGGCAGGGGCTGAATACCAAGGTGGCGCAGATCGTCGCCGACGTCTTCGGTCTGGGGCTGGAGCGCATCCGCATCACGTCAACGCGCACGGACAAGGTGCCCAATACCTCGGCCACGGCGGCCTCCTCAGGGACGGACCTCAACGGCTGGGCGGCGTGGAACGCGGCCAATACCATCCGCGAACGGCTGGCCGGGCTGATGGCCGCGCGCAACGGCGTGGCGGCAGACAGCGTGGTGTTTGAAGGCGGCGTGGTGCGCGCGGGCGACGAGGCGCTGGGCTTTGCCGAGGTCTGCCGATTAGCGCATTTCAACCGGATTTCGCTGTCGGCCACGGGCTTTTACGCCACGCCGAAAATCCATTACGATCGCAAGACGCACACCGGGCGGCCCTTCCTCTACTTCGCCTATGGGGCGGCGGTGTCAGAGGTGGTCATCGACACCTTTACCGGTGAGCATAAGGTGCTGAGCGCCGATATCCTGCATGATGTCGGGCGCTCCATCAATCCGGCGCTCGATCTGGGTCAGATTGAGGGCGCATATGTGCAGGGGCAGGGCTGGCTGACCTTTGAGGAACTGGTCTATGACGCCAAAGGGCGGCTTCTGACGCACGCCCCTTCGACCTACAAGATCCCCTGCGCCTCTGACCGGCCGGCCGTGATGAATATCCACCTGTGGCGGGCGGGCGACAACCGCGAACCGACCATCCACCGCTCCAAGGCCGTGGGCGAGCCGCCCTTCATGCTGGCCAACAGCGTGTTTTCGGCCCTGACCTATGCGGTGGCGGCGGCAACCGGCGACCCGCGGCCGATGCTCGATGCCCCGGCGACTCCGGAACGTATCCTGCGGGCGGTAAAGGGGAGTGGGCTGTGAACTGGGTCGTCAAAGCCCTTGATCTGTTGGATAAAGAACCGCTGGCCATGGTCTCGCTGCTGGCCGTCGAAGGCTCGACGCCGCGCGAGGCCGGGACGCGCATGCTGGTCACGGCAAAGGCCATTTACGGTACGATTGGCGGCGGTAATCTGGAGTTTCAGTGCATTGATCAGGCGCGGCTGGCCCTGAAACATCCCCCCGGCACCTGGCGCATTCAGGACTATCCGTTGGGGGTGCTGCTGGGGCAATGCTGCGGCGGCCGCGTGCGGGTGATGATCGAGCACCTCGACCCGGCGGAGGCGGACTGGCTGGAGGCCGTGCGCGGCCTTGACGCCTTTACCTTGCGCAGCGATCTGCACGCCGATGGGGTCAGCCGTTGCCTGAGCGAAGACGTGCCCAATGTATCAGCGCGCGGCCCGGTGCCGGTGGTCGGGGATCATCTGATCGAGCACCTGGGTCAACCGTTGATGCCTGTGCTGATGTTTGGTGCGGGCCATGTCGGCATCGCCATCGCGCGCGTGCTGAAAGGCCTGCCGTTTCACCTGCGCTGGTGCGATGACCGCACCGATGTACCGTCATGTGTCCTGATTGGCGATGCCCGGACACTGTGCGCGGAGGCTGAGGCGGGGACCGGCCTGACCCTGATCCTGACCCACGACCACGCGCTCGATTATGAGCTGACCAAGGCGGCGCTGCGCTCGCCTGCGCGTTTTATCGGCCTGATCGGCTCGGCCACCAAGCGCGCCCGCTTCTTCAGCCGTTTGCGTAAGGACGGCTTTGCCGAAGACCAGATCGCGCGTATCACCTGCCCCATCGGCCTGCCAGGCATTGTGGGCAAGGCCCCGGAGGTGATCGCGGTTGCCGTCGCCGCGCAGTTGCTTCAAATTGCAGATAAAAATCGCACCCTGACCGAGGATACCCGTCATGACCAAACCCTTCCCGTCGCTTGACGCCTTTATCGCCGGTCTGCCCAAGGCCGAACTGCACCTGCATATCGAAGGCTCGCTGGAGCCGGAGCTGATGTTCGCGCTGGCGCAACGCAACAAGATCGCCCTGCCGTTCAAATCGGTCGAAGAGGTGCGCGCGGCCTACGAATTTTCCAACCTTCAGGACTTCCTCGACATCTACTATCAGGGGGCCGATGTCCTGCGCACGGAAGACGACTTCCACGACCTCGCCAAGGCCTATTTCGACCGCGCCTACGCCGACAGCGTGCGCCACGCCGAAATCTTCTTCGACCCGCAAACCCATACCGACCGCGGTATCCCGATGTCGGTGGTGATGGACGGCCTGACCTCGGGCATGAAGGCGGCCGAAGCCGAATACGGCCTGACCTCCAAACTGATCCTGTGCTTCCTGCGCCACCTCGATGAGGACGCGGCCTTTGCCACCTTAAAGGCCGCCGAGCCGTTTCTCGACCGCCTGACCGGTGTGGGGCTCGACTCGTCCGAAGTCGGCCACCCGCCGTCGAAATTCGCCCGCGTGTTTGAGGCCGCCGGCGCTCTGGGCCTCAAAAAAGTCGCTCACGCCGGCGAGGAGGGGCCGCCCGACTACGTCCACGAAGCGCTGGATATTCTCAAGGTGGACCGTATCGACCACGGCAACCGCTCGCTGGAAGACGCGCACCTGACCTCGCGGCTGGCGCGTCTGGGCATGACGCTGACCGTCTGCCCGCTGTCGAACCTCAAGCTATGCGTGGTCAACGACATGGCGCAGCACCCCATCCGCACCATGTTGAATAAGGGCCTGCGCGCCACGCTCAATTCCGACGATCCGGCCTATTTCGGCGGCTATGTGAACGACAATTATCGCGCCGTGGCGGCGTCGGGTCTGGTCGATCGCGACGACCTGATCACCCTGGCGCGCAATTCGTTTCTCGGGTCCTTCCTCAGCGATGCGGAGGTGTTTAAGCATCTGGACGAAATCGAGGCTTATGCCGGTTAAGGACATCCCTCCTTGCAAGCCCTTGGGCGTAGCGGGGAGGGGGGACCGCGAAGCGGTGGGTGGGGCGTTCAAGCGAAGAATGCCCCCTCCGTTGGCTTCGCCGACACCTCCCCGGTAAACAGGGGAGGAGGAAAGAAGAATGACCACACCCCGTTCTTTCAAAGGCAGCTTCTTCCACGCCCCCGTCTGCGGCGGCATTGAGGTTCTGCGCGACACCCTGATCCGCTGCGACGCGGAGGGCCGCATCCTTGAGGTCCTGCGCCCCGACGCGCCGACCTATGCCGAAGTCCTGAGCGAAGACCGCGCTGCCGGGCGGCTGGAAACCCTGCCAGAGGGCACCTACGCCCTGCCGGGCTTTTGCGACCTGCACATCCACGCCCCGCAGTGGCCGCAACTGGGCAAGGCGCTGGACGTGCCGCTGGAAGTCTGGCTGCAAAAGCATACCTTCCCGCTGGAAGCGCGCTATGCCGACCTGTCATTCGCGCGCCGCGCCTACGAAGGGCTGGTGGACGACCTCCTGTCGAACGGCACCACCACGGCGCTCTATTTCGCCACCCAGCATCAGGACGCCACGCGCCTTTTGGCCGACATCTGTCTGACCAAGGGCCAGCGCGCCCTGATCGGCAAGGTGGCGATGGACAACCCGGAGCAATGCCCGGACTTCTACGTCGAATCCACCGACGCCGCCCTGCGTGGCACCGAAGCCTTTATCGACCATGTGCGCAGCCTCAACAGCGCGCGCGTCAAGCCAGTGGTCACGCCGCGCTTTATCGCCTCGTGCACCGATGCGGCGCTGGAAGGGCTGGGCGACATCGCCCGTCGCTGCGGCTGCCACGTTCAGACCCACTGCTCCGAAAGCGACTGGGAACACAATTACGTCCTTGATCGCCACGGTCGCGAAGATACCGACAGTCTGGATCGCTTCGGCCTTTTGACACGGCACACCGTGCTGGCCCACGCCAACTTCATCTCCGACGCCAATATGCAGACCATCCGTGACCGCGGCGCTGGCGTCGCCCATTGCCCGCTGTCCAACTACTACTTCTCCAACGCCGTCTTCCCCCTCAAACGCGCGCTGGAAAAAGGCGTGCGCGTGGGCCTCGGCACCGATATTTCCGGCGGGCCGTCGTCCTCGATCTATGACAATATGCGCTGGGCCGTCGCCTCGTCCCGCGCTCTGCACGACGGCGTCGATGCGCGCCTGCACTGGGACAATCGCGGCATCCGTGACAGCCAGATCGACTGGCGCACCGCCTTCTACCTCGCCACCAAGGGCGGGGCCGAAGCCCTGGACCTGCCCGTCGGCAGTTTTGAGCCCGGCCGCTATTTCGACGCGCAGCTTATTGATCCGCAGGCCGCCAGCGGGACCATCCGCCTGATGGACGACCTCGATAGCGACGCCGATGTGCTGCAAAAAATCGTCTATACGGCCTCAAAAGCCAATATCGCGCGCGTCTGGGTCGCGGCTGAGCGCGTTGTGGAACGGTCTAAGGATTCCGGGGTCAGTTGACCCGGACCCGGATGTGGGGCGGGGAAGGTTTTAGCCACTAAAAACACAAAAAGCACGAACGGGAGCCTGTGGCACAGGTCTGCGCCTGACCTATCAAATGCAGCGCTGTGCTACGCGAGATTTATAGGAACCACAGATTACACAGATTTCACAGATTATCCGTGTCTGCATCACGCAGGGGTGCGTAGCGCCAATCTGTGCCATCTGTGAAATCTGTGGTTTCTGAACCTTTCGGCGCGCAGCGCCCCTCACTCGTGCAGGCCGCACAAAGGTAAGAGCCCTGCGGGCCGGGCGTTTCAACGCAAAGAGGTTCGTGCCGTTCGTGGTGTTTCCTTCACCCCGTATCCAGCGGGAACAGATCGGGCCACAACAGGTTGAGGTCTTCGCGGCTGTAGGCTTTCAGCGCTTTCAACAGCGTGTCGCGCGTTTCGCCCATTTCATACAGGCGGGGGAGTCGGTCGCCGTGCAGGATTTCCACATCCTCATCGCGGATCAGGCCGTAATCGTGTTCCGTTAACGGCGTATCCTGCGGCCGGGGGATGGCGACCGTGTTCAGCACGCGCTCCCGCAGAGCCATTTGATGCGGCGTCAGGGGCCGCGACGGGGCAGCAGGTTCAGATTTCGGTTGGGGTTGAGGTTTGACCTCGACCGGCGCGACAGGCGCGGGTGCAGGCTGTGGCTGGGGCTTGGGTTGTGATGCGGCCTTGATCTGGTCAATCCTGGCCTTGAGTTCGCCGACGTAATCGCGCGGCGGGCATGGCCACTGCATCCCTTTCAGCGCATCGGATTTGAGCGTGATGAAGGGCACGTCCGGCGCCTTGTCCAGCCGGTTTCCGGACCATTCGAGTTTGTTTTTCAGCTTCACCTGATCTTCGATGGCGGCGATGGCGTGTTTGTGCGCCTGTGCCTGAGAGGCGTCGCAGCGGGCATAGAGGCGCTCGATCATCAACGCTGTTCGGATACCCTTGGTGACCGCGTCCGGCGTTTCAGGCGCGTCCATCGCGCTTAAGGCCAGCAACATCCGGTCCGCATAGGCGCGCAAATGTTCGCGCCGCTGTTCGGGGGTTAGAGAGCCAGCCATGTCCGTCGTCTCGGTCATGCCCAAAAGGGTAACCGCGCTTTTTATGGCGGGGATAGATTTCGCGCCTCTAAACCGGGTGCAGGGGCTGTGCCCCTGCCCGCCGGAGGCTCTTGAACGGCCAAAAACAAGGCCCAAAAATCAGATCGAGAAGCTGACACCACAGCCGCAGGACGATTTGGCCTGCGGGTTGAGGATTTTGAACTGCGCGCCGACCAGTTCTTCGACATAGTCGATGATCGACCCGGCCAGCAGGGGGGCGGAGACTTCGTCGATCAGGGCCTGAGCGCCCTCATAGGCGATAACGGTATCACCGTCTTCGGGCGCTTCGACCAGGTCGAGCTGGTACTGAAAGCCGGAGCAGCCGCCGCCTTCGACGGCGACGCGCAACAGGATCGGGTGCCCGGCGTCGGCGGACAGGCGGTTGAGGTGGCGCGCGGCGCTGGCGGAAAGCGTAATCGGGTTCATGGGCTCAATATAGCGCGGGGCGGGCGCGAGTTTTAGGGGGCTCAGAGCGTATTTTGTTCAAATTGAATCGTAACGCCGTTCGGCGTAACAAAATATCGCTCTAAATTTTTGGTTTGCCGCGCTTTTTTTCCCGAAAAGTGCGTCCCACTTTTCGGAAAGCGCTCTGAGTCACTTTTTTGTCATGAATTTGCATTGCAAATTGGCGCGCAGAGGGGGATTTAGGGCGTAAGTATCACTGCGAAAGACCCTGCCCGTGCACGATCCGCTGATCCTGACGCTTGCGCCCTATAGCGAAAACCATGCCCGCTCTCGCGGACGGTTATATAGCGAGCCGGACAGCCTGACGCGCACGGCCTTTGCGCGCGATCGTGACCGGGTGATCCACTGCACGGCCTTCCGGCGGCTGAAGGGCAAGACGCAGGTCTTTGTGGCCGATAAGGGCGACTATTTCCGTACGCGCCTGACGCATTCGATCGAGGTGTCGCAGGTGGCGCGCTCGCTGGCGCATACGCTGGGGACCGATCAGGATTTGGCCGAAACCATCGCCCTGTCGCACGATATGGGTCATTCGCCGTTCGGTCATGCGGGCGAGGACGAGTTGCACAAGATGATGGAGCCGTGGGGCGGCTTCGATCACAATGTGCAGACCTTCCGCATTGTGACGCGGCTGGAGCACCGCTATCCGGCGTTTGAGGGGCTCAATCTGGCTTGGGAGACGCTGGAAGGGGTGATCAAGCACAACGGCCCCGTGGCGCACAAGCTGGGCAATCCGGCGTGGAAGGCCGTGGCCGATTTCAGCGATTTCTGGGACTTGCGCCCGGAAACCTATGCGTCGCTTGAGGCGCAGATTGCGGCGATTTCCGACGACATCGCCTATAATAATCACGATGTTGATGATGGTTTGCGCGCCGGGCTGTTTACGCTGGCTGACCTGCGCGACATCCCGCTGATCGGACCGGCGATTGCCGAGGTGGAAAAGGACTGGCCGCTGATCGACCAGAGGCTGCTGCGGCTGGAGGCCATCCGCCGCGTGATTGGCTTCATGATCCGCGATGTCTGTCTGGAAACCGAGCGGCGGTTGAAAGAGGACGGCATCGAAACGGCGGAGGATGTGCGCCGCGCCGGGCGTCAGATGGTGGCCTTTTCGCGCACGGTGAATGAGGACCTGTCGCGGCTGCGGGCCTTTCTGTATGCGCGCATGTACAAGCACTATACGGTCAACCGCCACCGCTCGCAGGCGCGGCGCGTGCTGAACGACCTGTTCCGCCTCTATATGGAGGAGCCGGAGGTGCTGCCCCCCAACTGGTACGGGCGGGTGTGCACCAAGGATACCGAAACCCAGCGTGCGCGCGTGGTCTGCGACTATATTGCCGGGATGACGGACGCCTATGCCATCGAACAGCACAGGCAGTTGTTCAGTATGTCATAGAGGCCGGCTCTATTGCACAACTCGGAGATTACGCCTTCGGCTCCAGCAGGTCCCACAGATTGCCGAACGTGTCGCGGAACACGGCCACTGTGCCATAGGCTTCGTGGCGCGGGGCCTCGGTAAAGACCGCGCCTGCCGCGCTGAAGCGCACGTGGTCGCGGGCAAAGTCATCGGTGAACAGGATCAGAAAGACGCGCCCACCGGCCTGATTGCCGATGGCGGCACGTTGAGCCTCATTCGAGGCCTTGCCCAGCAGCAGGCGCGTTTCGCTCGAACCGGGCGGAGCTATCAGCACCCAGCGCTTGCCGCCGCCGAGGTCGGTGTCCTCGATCAGGTCGAAGCCCAGCCCGGCGCAGTAATGGGCGATGGCCTCATCGTAATCGGGCACGACGAGGGTAACGGCGGCGATCTGGCTCATATTTTAGTCGCGCCTCCGTATCCAAAAACCGCTACTCCCTTCTTGGGGGCGCTCATCGGCTCGATTTCTTGACCAGAAACATCGCGGCGTCGGCTTCGGCGATCCATTCTTCGGCCGAGGCCTGTCCTTCGTAGGCGCGCACGCCGAACGAACCGCCGACGCGCAGGTAAAGGCCCTGATATTCAAAGGTGGCGATATTCAGTTCGGCCTCAAGCTTCTGCGCCTTGCTGCGGGCGACGGAGACGTCGGCGTGGCGCAGCAGTATGGCGAATTCGTCGCCGCCCAGACGCCCGACTGAATCGCCTTCGCGCACATTGGCGTTAAGCCGCTCAGCAATGTGGATCAGCGCCTTGTCGCCGGCGGCGTGGCCGTAGGTGTCGTTGATGGCTTTGAAACCATCGAGATCGAGATAGATCAGGCAGGCCGGGTCGCCATAGCGGCGGCCATCCCCCATGGCGCGGCCCAGATCCCGCAGGAAGGCGCGGCGGTTGAGCGTCGGCGTCAGCACATCGTGATCGGCGTGGTGCTCAGCCAGCGCCACCTGCTCGGTGAGGGCCTTGATATCGGCCTTCAGGCGGATGTTTTCGCGGATCAGGCTGTCGATCAGCGTGCGCGCCGCCAAGGGCCATTCATCACCCGTCTGGGGCTCCGGCGCGGGCGGGGTAGGGGCCGGGACGGGCTGGGGGGCGCCACCAAACTGGCTTTGCAGCAGGGCTTGCATCGACGCCGTCAATCCGCCCGCGGACAAGGCGGAGGGCTCAGAATCGGCAGAGGCTGAGGGCGGCAAGGCGGTCATGCGCCCAAGATTAGCGGCGTTTGGAGCGCGAAGCGAGTGCTATTTGCACAGACGCCCCTTGCAGGCCGGGGCCTAATCCTATAGTTCGCGGCCTTTCAGCTTTCGGAGGTGGGCATGACCGCGTCGAAACCCAGAGTCGCCATCATTATGGGCTCGCGCTCGGACTGGCCGGTGATGAAAAAGGCCGCTGAGGCGCTGGACGGCCTGGGCGTCACCTATGAGGCGCGCGTCGTCTCGGCGCATCGCACGCCGGAGCGCATGGTCGAATTTGCCAAATCCGCCAAGGCTGAGGGTTTTCAGGTGATTATCGCTGGCGCCGGTGGGGCCGCCCACCTGCCGGGCATGACCGCCTCGCTGACGCCGCTGCCGGTGCTGGGCGTGCCGGTGCCGGTGCGCGACGGGCTGAAAGGCCTCGATTCGCTCCTGTCGATCGTGCAGATGCCGGGCGGTGTGCCGGTCGGCACGCTGGCGGTGGGGGAAGCGGGTGCCAAGAATGCCGGACTTCTGGCGGCGCAGATTCTGGCCCTGTCCGATCCCGAACTGGCGATCCGCGTCGAAGCCCTGCGTCAGGCGCAGACCGACGGCGTGCCCGATAGCGTTGAGGACTAAACCATTGAAACCGCTGCCTTTGGGGTCAAAAATCGGCATTCTGGGCGATGGTCAGTTGGGGCGGATGCTGTCGCAGGCGGCGTCACGGCTGGGCTTCAAGGTGGTGGTCTATGGGCCCGACGCCGAATCGCCGGCGGCCAGCGTCTCGGCGGTGTCGAAGGTGGCGCGCTATACGGATGAGGCGGCGCTCGATCGCTTTGCCGCGGCCTCGGACGTGATTACGTTTGAGTTTGAAAACGTGCCGGTCGCCTCGCTCGACTATCTGGTGTCCAAAGGCGCAAAGGTCGCCCCCAATGCACGGGCCCTGGGCATCACGCAGGACCGTATCCTCGAAAAGCGCTTTGCCCGCAGCGTCGGCATAAACACCGTTGATTTCTATGAGATCAACAGCCTTGATGATCTCGAAAAGGCGATTGCCGCCAATGGCTTGCCCGCGCTTCTGAAGACGCGCCGCGAAGGCTATGACGGCAAGGGTCAGGTGTGGATTCGCGCCGCCGACGAAGCGAAAGCGGCCTTCGACAGCCTCAATGGCCGCCCGGCGATTCTGGAGGCCAAGGCCGATTTTCTGCGTGAAGTCTCGGTGATCGCCGCGCGCGGCTACGACGGCGCGGTGAAGACCTATCCGGTCGGGGAAAATCACCACGTCAGCGGCATTCTTTCGACCACTCTGGCCCCGGCGGTGGTGTCGAAGAGGCTGAAAACGCGCGCGGAGACGATTGCCAGGAAGGTGCTGGAAGGCCTTGATTATGTGGGCATTTTGGGCGTCGAGCTGTTTGTGCTGGAAGGCGATGAGCTGATCCTCAACGAGATCGCGCCGCGCGTGCACAATACCGGCCACTGGACGCAGGACGGCTGCCTGTGTGATCAGTTCGAGCAGCATATCCGCGCCGTCGCTGGCTGGCCGCTGGGCGACACCACAGCGCGTTTTCAGGTCGAAATGACCAATCTGCTGGGGCCGGATGTGCTGGCCTGGGAAGCCCTGTCGCAGGAGCCGGACTCACGGCTCTACATCTATGGCAAGGATGATCCGCGTCCGGGCCGCAAGATGGGCCATATCAACCGCTTGAAGGCGAGTCTTTAAGCCGCCGCCCCAAAGCGCAGCTTGCCCAGAAATTCCACGGCCCCCAGAAGCGCGTCTTCCGGCTTCAACGGCAGTTTGGCCTTGAATGTTTCAAACGCCATCACCTGCTCAATATTGCGGGAGATCTGTTCGTGCTGGGCCTCAACCCCTTGCGTCAGGCGCGTCATCAGGGCCGTGGCCAGAATGCCGGACACTATGGCGCGTTTGGAATAGTGGTTTTCGTCCAGCGCCTTATCCCCCGCCTTGCGCCACACAAGGTCAGCCGACTCCCACAACAGGCGGCGATAAAGCCCCAGATGCTGCGGCAGGCACAGGTGCCCGATCAGGCGGTGCGTCGCGCGTTCATCGGCGCAGGCGGCGTCGATGCGGCGGTTGAGCAGGAAGCCTATGCGTTCACGCACCTTCATCGCAGACAGTTGCGCGTCAATGTCATCACCCGCAAGCGCCGCATCGCCCTGACGCCACAGGATCGCGGCGATGTCCGACGGCCCGTTGGGGCAGATCAGTTCAACCTCGGCGGGGCTGAGGCCGATTCGCGCACCCGCGACGCGCACGGTGACGCGGGTCAGGCCCAGATCAGGCATCAGCGCGGAACAGGCCGTGGCCAGTGACTGTTCCAGTTCGGTAAGGGCATTTACGGACATGGACCCAGAATAGGCCCAAGCCCGCCCCGCGCCAAGACCAAATTGCACCTGCGTCAAAAGGCAACAGCCCGATAAAATGTTTAATCCGGCGTTTTTCAAAGGCGGTGCGGCTTGAATTGGGCGCGGGCATGATGTAATGGCTTCGCCCACACGCCCGCAGACCACGGTTTGCGGGCAGCTTGTTTTCACCCTCCGCCCTTTTATGGCCCGAACTTCAAAAGGGCGAGGCGGTCCGTCGCAAGGCTTAACGGCCCGGCGGAACAGACAGAATGGAGAGATACCTCTGGTACAGATCTTTGTCCGCGACAACAATGTCGATCAGGCCCTGAAGGCGCTGAAGAAGAAGATGCAACGTGAAGGCTCCTTCCGCGAAATGAAGCGTCACGTCCACTACGAAAAGCCCTCTGAAAAGCGCGCTCGCCAGCAGGCCGAAGCCGTGCGCCGCGCCCGCAAGTTGGCGCGCAAGCGTCTGCAACGCGAAGGCGGTGCGACCACGGGCCGCTCGAAGTAAGCCTTACGGACACGATCCGATCTTTAAAAAGCGTCGAAGCCTCAGCTTCGGCGCTTTTTGTTTGGCTTTTTTGCATTGCAAAAAGTCAAACCTGCGGCAATGAATAGCGGCATGTGGGGTAAGTCGATGAAACACCAGAAAGACACGCAGCCGAACGAGGCGCTGATTGCCATTCGCACCATCGCCATGCCGGCGGACACCAATCCGGCGGGCGATATTTTCGGGGGCTGGCTGATGTCACAGATGGACCTCGCGGCCGGAAACGTCGCCGCGCGCCGGGCCGTGGGTCGCGCCGCCACCATCGCGGTCGAAGGCATGACCTTTCACACGCCGGTGCGCGTAGGCGACGAAGTGTCCGTCTATGCTGAGCTGATCTCGACCGGTCGTACCTCGATGAAGATCCACGTTCAGGCGTGGCGGCGCTCACGCGACTCCGACGTGCGCATCAAGGTGACCGATGCCGACTTTACCTTTGTCGCCATCGACGAAAACGGCAATTCGCGCCCGCTGCCTCTGCCGTGAGTTAGAGCGCATTCCGAAAAGTGTGCAACGGTTTTCGGAATCAAATGCGCGATAAAACAAAATGTTAGAGCGGAGTTTCGATTCAGTCTGAACGAAATCCGCTCTAAGGCATAGCCTTGCGCAGGGCCTCGTTCATGCGGCTCTGCCAGCCCGCGCCGGTGGCGCGCCAGGCCGCCAGAACATCGGCATCCAGC
The DNA here is from genome assembly GCF_046503825.1 of Asticcacaulis sp. W401b. Lineage (NCBI taxonomy): Bacteria > Pseudomonadati > Pseudomonadota > Alphaproteobacteria > Caulobacterales > Caulobacteraceae > Asticcacaulis > Asticcacaulis sp. W401b. The sequence continues at coordinate 54,511 of NZ_JBKFEE010000010.1, read as the reverse complement.
CGAAGATGCACGGACTGTTTCGGTGTCTCCAGCGGTGGGCGACCACGTCGGATAGAGGCCGCCAGTTCCGGGAAGACCTCGGCAAACGGCCGCATATTGGCAAGCTGTTCGTCCGTCAATTCGGGGTTGTCGGGGTCAGAAGCGATCATGGCCTGAATACGCGCTTCTTCGGCGTCGGTGAGCGGCGCGATTTTAGACTTCGACATAGTTCTTCCTTTCTTTCTTGCTGGCCGGGCGCATCGAAATCACATTGAGCGCTTCTGTGCCCAGCGGGCGAAAGACAGCGGCGACAACGAGCTGATCATCGAAATAACCGACGGCAACGAAGCGGCCCAGCTTCGCATCCGCGATGCGTGCGGCCTCGAAAAAGCCGATCGTCAGGTCGGCAAAATCCAGCCCGTGCTTTTCGAAGTTTCTCAGACGCTTTCGGTTCGTCATAGATGATCAATATAATTATTGTGTACACGATAATGTGCAGCGGGTCAATTATCGTGTCGTAACACTGTCTTTATAAAGACGTTGACCAAAGCCGCGCGCCTTGTCATTTTCTCCGCCAGTCAGGGAGGCAGAAATGGCCAAGGCATCGGTAACGGACCGGCTTGTCACGTGGTTCACCGTGTGGGACGAGGACAAGACGCGCAGCGTGCTCAATATCACGCTGGCCGTGCTGACGGGTCTTTTGTTCGGCATGGTGCTCGATACCATCCTGCGTCAGGTCGGCAATTACATGTTCCCGCCGCCGCCGACCTTCGATATGGCCAGCCCCGAAGACATCGCCAAACTGCTCGATACGGTCCCGGCTGACGCCTATATCATCAAGATCATTTCATGGGCGCTGGGCACGCTCGGCGGCGGCTATTTGGCCGTGCGTATGGCTAAGGTCGGGGCCTTTCCGGCGTGGCTCACCGGGGTGCTGCTGGTGGCCAGCTACATGATCCATATGAGTTTCATCCCGCACCCCACCTGGGTGGTGCTGATCTGCCTGCCGCTGTGCGCCGTGTCGGCCTTCGCCGCGGGTCTGCTCGGCAACTACATGCTGATCCGCCAGACGCGCGGTTAATCTAAGACACCGCCCTTATTTCGGCTTGGCCTCGATCCTGAGCAGGGTCGGGGCCTTGTCCAGCGTCACGCGCGCCGCCTTAGCCTGCGCCGCCGGTTGAAACACCGGATGCCCGTCCTTGGTCTTCGGCAGGGCCGCGCCCTTGCCATCGGCGCCGATGGCCTGCCCGCCCGCTGCCCCGACAAAGACGATGCGGTCGAGATTGGGCACCGCCAGGCTCATCACACCGGCGGCCTTTTTGGCCCCGGCGCGCGACTGATCGACGGCCTTTTTGAGGTCGGGGGCGGCGTAGGCGGCCGCAGGCGGCAGGGCGGCGGCGATCAGCAGGGTCAGGCCCATCTTGCTGCCGTCCGGGCGCGTGACCGTAACCGGGGCCTTGGCTTTCAGCGCCGCGACGGGGGGCAGGGGCGTCAGGGTGTTATCGGCGGCTACGTTGAGCGGCGTCTCGCCATTATGCTTCAGCACCAGCCGGATATCCGACAGCTTAGCCCCGGTCACCGCCAGTTTATAGGCCAGCCGGAAGTGCGTGCGTTCAGCGGCCGGCAGGTTCAGGTAGTTGAGCAGGAACGGAAAGATGTCCGTGCACGGCACGTCCTTGGTTTCGGCCCGCGCCGCAGAGGCCCCCATGAACGCCAGCGCTGCGGCCGACCCTACGAATCCCCGCCGATTGAAAACAGTCATTAACCACCCCGCAAAAAAAACAGACGATCCCGAACTGTGGTTCGGGATCGCGGCAAAATCACGGCTATCTCAAATCTATTTCGCCCGGTCGTCAATGCCGATCTTTGACGGCGTGGCGTCAAAGCTGACGCTGACTGCACCAGGGTATTCCGACGGCACCAGATAGGGCGTGCCGGCCGGATAGGCGTCGTCAACGGCGGATTTCGGCAGCAGCTTCTGGCTGCCATCGGCCATCGTCACGCGCGCATTGCCGGAGCCGACAAAATACAGCCGGTCGAGCTTCGGTTGCGTCAAGGCCAGCACGCCGCCGACCTTGCGCATCACGCTGTTGCTCTGCGTCACAGCCTTGGCCAGCGGGGCGAGCGTCATGGTCTTCGCCGGGGTTTCGGTAGCATAGACGCGCACGCGCATCGACACGCCCTTTTCCGGTCCATTGACGACCACCGTAGCCCCGCCGCGCAACTGCGACAGCGTCGGCAGGGGGGTGATGCGCCCGTCACCGCCGATGTTCAGCTTCTGGCTCTGGCCATTGTGCTTGAGTACGATGCTGGCGCCTTGCGTGCCGCCTTTGATCTTCAGAATATAGGCGACGGTGATCTCATCGCGCTCCGAGGTCGGCAGGGCGAGGAATTTCGACAGGAAGGGAAAGGCCTGATCGGCGGAGATTTCGCGCTGGGTCTGCTGCGCAACGGCGCTCACGGGGATCAGCCCGGCGGCGGCCGGCGTCAGGCACAGGGCGGCAGCCAGCAGGGCAGGCTTGGCGGCTTTGACAAACATAGGCAGGTCCATCTTTCTGTTCTTTCTGTTGTTCTAGCCTATGCGTTTTACAAAATTAAGGCTGAACCGCAGATGAAGAGATCAGAAAGGCATCAGGACGACAGATGACGCGCCGTCATCAGGGCGTGTGCGGTGGCAATAATCTCACGCAGCACGTCCATATCCACCTCGCTGAGGCGCTTGATATAGATGCAGCCGCCGCCGGTAGTATGCTTGCCAAGGCGGGCGAGGTGATCGGCCTGCTCCGGGGCGCTTGCCAATACATAGAGGGTCAGGGCGGCGCTGCGCACGGCAAAGGCGCTGAGCGGCCACGGCACCGTCGTCTTGCCGCTGAGATAGGTGTAGCGGCCATAGCCGATCAGGGACGTCCCCCACACGACCGGCGGCTCGCCTGTGACGTCCGTAAACAGGCGAAGCAGGGTCTGGGCGTCGGCGCGCATCTTCTCCGGCGCTTTCGCATCCAGAAAGGCCACGGGATCGGCGTCGGTGGGCTGGGTCTTCGGTTCGGCCATGCCCTCAGACTGTGGGCGTAACGCGGGTTTGTCAAGCAAACGGCAGGCAGGTGGGCAAGCTCTGGACGTCAGTTGGATGCCCCCAGCGCGGCGGCAGGTCATTGCGGTCACGCACCCAGTCCTCGACCATGGCCGCCTGCTGCTCATAGCCATAGTCTGTAAAGGCTTTGCCGGGGATGAGGCGGTAGCGATAGCGCCCGCGTTCGCGCCACAGATAGCGCCACACGGTCAGGCCGTTGGCGTACTGCCACACGTGTGTCAACTCGTGCGCCAGCAGGGCCAGAACCTCCGGACGAGCCGAAAGATCGGCAGGCAGGTCGGGCCAGAAAATCCTGCGTCCACGCACCACGATCAGCGGCCCGCAACCGAGCGCCTGAGACAGCCACGACAGCGGATGCGCCCGCCCGATCAGCCGCACGCCCTCGACCGGCACGGCGGCGATCAGTCCCGCAGGCAGGGCCATGCGTTCGGAAAGGGTGAGGGGGCGTTCCATCGTCTCTATGTAAGGCGGGAAGGGTGGTCGGGAAAGGGCGGTTGACGCCCGCCGCGCCCCTGCCTATCCAAAGCGCAAGGAGAAACCCCCATGTCGTCTGTCGTCTCTTCGCCCATCGTCTTTACGGGCCGCGTCTGCGATGCCGAAGCGCAGGCATGGATTGCTGCCCTCTCCGCCGCCTTGCCGGATATGCCTGTCTTGCCGTTAAGCGACACCGACCCGCAGGCGGTTGAGGTGGCGGTGGTGGCCAATCCTGACCCGGCGCTGTTGCAGGCCCTGCCGCGCCTCAAATGGGTGCACAGCGTCTGGGCCGGGGTCGAGCGGCTGGTGGCTGAGTTGCCGGTAGACCTGCCGATTGTGCGGCTGGTCGATCCGGAACTGAGCCGCGTGATGGGCGAGGCGGTGCTGGCCTGGACGCTCTACCTTCAGCGCGACATGCCGGCCTATGCGCGTCAGCAGGCGGCGCGCCAGTGGCATCAGCGGCCCTATCGCGCGCCGTCGGTGGTGACAGTGGGGGTGCTGGGGCTTGGCCATATGGGGCTGACGGCGGTGGCGCGGCTGCAGGCAGCGGGTTTTCGCGTTCTCGGCTGGAGCCGCACACCGAAATCTACCGATTTTGAGGTGTCTACGGGCATGGATGGGCTCAAATCCCTGATGTCGCAGGCCGATGTCGTGGTCAACCTGCTGCCTTCGACGCCGGGCACGCGAAGGATTCTGAACGCCGAAACCCTGGGCTGGCTGCCGCCGGGCGCGGGGCTGATCAATTTCGGACGCGGCGCGGCGCTCGACATCGACGCGCTCTTGCAGGCGCTGGACCACACCCTGTCGTACGCCGTGCTGGATGTGTTTGACTCTGAACCTCTGGAGGCCGCGTCTCCCCTGTGGCACCACCCGCAGGTGACGGTTCTGCCGCACATCTCCGCCCCGACCAACCTCCACACCGCGGCGCAGGTGGTGGCGGATAATCTGCGCCACTGGCGGATGACGGGCCAACTGCCGCCGACGGTTGAGCGCTCGCGCGGCTATTAGAGCGATGTGCGGAAAAGTGTGAGCGGTTTTCCGCAAAAACATCGCGATAAAACAAAAATTTAGAGCGAAATGACGATTCCACTCAACGCTTTAAGCGCGTCTTCAACGGCCGGATGCGGTCAGTATCTCCGGCCGTTGGTATGAGTCTGCAACGTCTTGCCAGATACGGTCTCGCGTGTAACCTTTCACAGACAAAGGCTGGAGGGCATGGGTTATGAAGCGTCTGGTATCCTTATTGAGTATCGCCATCTGTCTGGCCAGCCCGGTTCAGGCGGCGCCCAAACCCGATCCGGTACGCGAAGCCTCCGTGGATCAGCTTCAGGCGGCCATGACGCGCGGTGAGCTATCGGCAGAGGCCATCACCAGAGCCTCCATCCGCCGCATCGAAGCCTATGACAAATCGCGCCAACTCAATGCTGTGATCGCGCTCAATCCCGATGCGCTGGCTGAGGCGCGTGCGCTGGATGCCGAACGCAAGGCGGGCAAGGTACGCGGGCCCCTGCACGGCATCCCCGTCCTGATCAAGGACAATGTCGAAACCAGGGACGCCATGCCCACCACGGCGGGGTCTCTGGCGCTGAAAGACAATGTGACGGAGCGTGACGCGCCGGTGGTGGCACGGCTGCGGGCCGCTGGAGCGGTCATATTGGGCAAGACCAACCTGTCGGAATGGGCCAATATCCGCTCGACCCGTTCGATGAGTGGCTGGAGCGCCGTGGGCGGCCTGACGGGCAATGCTTATGACGCGCGCCGTTCGGCCTGTGGCTCGTCGTCGGGCAGCGGTACGGCGGTGGCGTGGAGTTTCGCGGTGCTGGCCGTCGGGACGGAAACTGATGGCTCAGTCGTCTGTCCGTCGGCCATGAATGGACTGGTAGGGCTGAAACCGTCCATGGGGCTGATTTCGCGGACCCATGTGGTGCCTATCTCGCACAGTCAGGATATTCCGGGACCGATGGGCCGCAGCGTGCGCGATGTGGCGCTGATGCTGTCGGCCATGGCGGGCAGCGACCCGGCCGATCCGGTGACTCACGAAGCCGATGTGCGTAAAATTGACTATGCGGCGGGCCTGTCGCCCGATGCCCTGAAAGGGGTGCGTATCGGCGTGCTGCGCGACCGCACGGGCGGTCCGGGCAAGGTTGAAGCGGCCTTTAACGCCGCGCTCAAGCATCTGGAGGCGGCCGGCGCTGTGCTGGTCGATATTGCTGACTCGTCGGTTGAGGGGTTGGATGCCGCCGAACTCAACGTGCTTCAGACCGAGTTGAAGGCCGATCTCAACGCCTATCTGGCCACCACGCCAGCGACGGTCAAAACGCGCACCCTGTCGGACGTCATCGCCTTCAACAAAACCGAGGCCGGCCGCGAAATGCCCTTCTTCGGGCAGGAGTTCTTTGAGGCCGCCGAAAAGACGCAGGGACTGGACGATCCGGCCTATAAGGCCGCCGCCACCCGCGCGAAAACCTTTGCGCGCAGCCATATAGACGGGCTTCTCAGCGCCTATGGCGTGTCGCTGCTGGTCGCGCCGACCTATGGCCTGCCGTGGCTTTCAGATGAGGTCAATGGCGATCAGTTTTCCGGCCCGTCGGCCAGCCAGTGGCCCGCTATGTCTGGCTATCCGCACCTGACCGTGCCGATGGGTCAGGTGCAGGGCCTGCCGCTGGGGATGTCCTTTATCGGCACCCAGTGGTCGGACGCAAACTTACTGAGTGCCGGTTTCGCTTTCGAGCAGGTGGCGAAGGCACGGGTGGCTCCCACCCAATAAGGTAATACGTCTTGAGGTGTTTTTAACGGCGCGCCGCTATGGCCGCGCCTTCATCCTTATGCGGTTGGGCGTAGGGTGCGCAGACCAAGCTGTTCTGCCGAGGATAAGATGACCCGCCGTATCGTCCCTGTCGCCACCAAGGTGCTGAGCCTTCTGCCCTTCGTTCAGACCCTGACCGGTCGCGCCCCGTCGGCCAAACTGATGGCGGCGGCGGGCCTGATCAATACGCCCTATGCGCGGCGTGTGGCCCCCGGCCTGAGCGGTCTGATCAGCGTCGGTCTGGCCGTCGTGGCGGTGGCCCGCTTCGTCAAGGACATCCAACGCCGTAAGACGGCGCGGATCAGCGGGAGGGGGGGATGAGCGCCGTCTTCGCGCCTGATGCCGCTTTAAGGGCCCGGCGCGCGCTGGGCCTCAGCCTGTGGACCGCCGGGGTGGTGCTGACGGTGGGTAGCGGGGCCGTTGCGGCGCGTATTGCCACCTTTGATGGCTCCATGCTGACCCAGGTCGATGAGCGCCGCGACCCGCACGCCGTGTTCCCCGCCACGGAAGCCGTAAAGCGCGATGTGCTGGATGTGCGCCCGCCGGTGGTGGAAACGCTCGCCCTCGCCAGCGTCTGGCCCGCGACTGAGGCCTTGCCCCCGCCCGAAGACGCCACTTCGGTCAGCTCTGAAACCTCTGCAGCGGCGGATATGGCCTATGTGTCGCCGGATGTCAGCGATGCGGCGGCTCTGGCCGAGGCCACCCGGCCGCGCGCCGTGCCGGGCGTCATCGAATGCACCGACACCTGTTTCGACGCGCATCAGGCGGCCACAGACACCGTCGAAACCGCGGGTGGCGACACCACCTCCCTGCCGGCCGTTACACCGGACTCAGCGGCCCGCCCGGAGACCGTGGCACTGGATGACCTGTTGCCCCGCCGCTGAGGCGTCAACCTCTGGACGAGGGGGTACGGGGCGGGTTAGGGTGCTTCATCTGAAAGCGACGAGGAGGGGCGCATCATGCACGGGTCGAAAGTCAAAAAGGGGCTGGTCAGCCTTGTCGTGATGGCCGCACTGGGTTTGGGGGCTCAGGCGCACGCCCAGACTGCAACATCCACTCAGGGTGACGCACAGGCCGCTGCGCTCAAGACCTGTATTGCCAGGGCGGTGACGCCGGAAGATGAACGTCTGATTGTGCGCTATGTCTTTTTCATGATGGCACGCCACCCCGACGTGTCGCGCTATGCGGCTATTTCGCAGGCCGAACGCACGGCCCTTGACCGTGACGTTGGGACCATGATGACGCGGCTGATGGTCGATCAGTGCGGGAATGAAATCCGCGAAATCTACAAAAGCGGCAATCAGACTGTCGTGGAGAACGCCTTCGGAGAGGCCTTTTCGAGCGTCGGTGAGCGCGGCATGGAAGACCTGATGGCCCATCCGGATGTGCAGACGGCCTCGATGGGGTTCGTCACCTATATGGACATGAACAAGGTGGTGAAGCTGTTCCTGCCGAAATAAGGTCTTTCATTAACCTTAGGCGTTAACCGGAAACCGCCTCTTAAGATTTGGCGGGTTAAGTTCGGAAGAATCACGAAGTTCTCCGGACCCCTCCTGCATGTTTCAGATTATCGGTATTGTCGTCCTGTTTGCCACGGTGTTCGGCAGCTATCTGTGGTCCGGCGGGTCCATGGCGCCGATTCTGCACTCCCTGGCTTACGAACTTACGGGCATCTTGGGGGCCGCCATTGGTGCCACGCTGATCGCTAATGACCTGCATACCCTGAAGGGAATGGCCGGGGGATTGGGTAAGGTGTTCAGCGGTCCCAAGTGGAAGGGCTCCGATTATCGCGATCTTCTGTCGCTGTTGTTCCAGTTGACCAAGACGATGAAGGCCAAGGGGGTCATCGCGCTGGAAAGCCATATCGAAAAGCCGCATGACTCCTCGATCTTCTCGCGCTACCCCAAGATCATGAAGGACCACTTCGCCATCGACTTCATCTGCGACACGCTGCGTATGATGACGATGAACCTCGAAGACCCGCATCAGGTTGAGGACGCGATGGAAAAGCAGCTCGAAAAGCATCACCACGAGGCTGCGCATCCCGCTCATGCTCTGCAAAACATGTCAGACGCCCTGCCGGCGCTGGGTATCGTTGTGGCCGTTCTGGGGGTTATCAAGACCATGGGTGCCATCACCGAGCCGCCGGAAGTGCTGGGTGGCATGATCGGCGGCGCGCTGGTCGGCACCTTCCTGGGTGTTATGCTGTCCTATGGGCTGGTTGGGCCGTTTGCGGCCCGTCTCAACGGTATCGTTGAAGAAGAAGGCGCCTTCTACAAGATCATTCAGGCGGTGCTGGTGGCGCACCTGCACGGCAATGCGGCGCAGATTTCGGTCGAAATCGGTCGTGGCAACATCCCGTCCGGGGCGCAGCCGTCCTTTGCCGAGATGGAAGAGGCGCTCAACAATATCCCGAACGAATAGGGTAAGGTTAACGCAGGGGCGAATCCGTCCCTCTGAAAAGCCGCAATTTCCCGCCTTTGGCGTATTTTGAGGGGGAATTGCGGCTTTGTTGCGAGAGGTGATCACATATTTGTGAAAACACCCCTTGCGAGACTCGGCGGTTTTGCGTATGAAGGAGTCGGGCGCAGTTGCTAGGCGCTCTAACGTTAGAATCTAAGGATCTGGATCCATGACCTCTGAAATCGTCCGCAAGGCCCTGCTCGCCGCCGCCGCCGTCGCCGCTCTGTCGGTTGCCGCTTGCTCGAAGCCGGCTGAAGAGCCCGCCACCACCGAAGAATCCGCTCCGGCTGACGCTTCGGCTGACGCCTCGGCCACTGTCGAAGCTTCGGAAGCCGCTTCGCCGGCCGCCGTCGAAGCTCCGGCTGCTGAAGCTCCGGCTGCTGCTCACTAATCCCCTGCGCCTCACGGCGCTAGATTAGACAAGAGTTTGGAAGAGGTCGTTCCCGGGAACGGCCTCTTCTTTTTTGTGCGTGAGCCCGATGACCGACGACCCCCAGCTTTATTTTGCCGAAGACGGTAACCCGCGTTCAGCGCGTTTCGATGACATCTACTATTCCTTACAGGACGGTCTGTCGGAGACGCGCGCGGTGTTCCTGAGCGGCTGTGGCCTGCCTGATGGCTGGGCGGGGCGACGTCATTACACGGTGGGCGAACTGGGGTTTGGCACCGGGCTCAATATCGCCGCCCTGATGCAGCTGTGGGCCACCCACCGCCCGGCGCAGGGCCACCTGCACCTGTTTTCCGTCGAAGCCTATCTGATGCCGCGTGAGGCCGCCGCACGCGCACTGGCCAGCTGGCCGGAACTGGCCCCTTTTGCCGAGGCGATTATCGCGCGCTGGCCGCCGCAACGGCGCGGCTTTCACCTGATGACCTTCCCCGAATGGGGCGTGACCCTGACTCTGGCCCTGATGGATGTGCGCGACGCGCTGAACCAGTGGGATGGCAAGGCCGATGCGTGGTTTCTCGACGGCTTTTCCCCGGCGCAGAACCCTGACATGTGGGCCGATGACGTGCTGAGCGCCGTGGCGACGCACAGCGCGCCGGGCGCGCGTCTGGCGACCTTTACCGTGGCGGGGTTTGTGCGGCGGGGGCTTCAGGCCGCCGGCTTTGAGGTGTCGAAACAACCCGGCTTTGGCCGCAAGCGCGAACGGCTGGAGGCGGTTTTCCCCGGCACGGTCAAAGCGCCCGCCGCGCCAGAACGCATTGCCCTTATCGGGGGGGGCATTGCCGGGGCTTCGATCGTCCACGCCCTGCGCCATTACGGGCATTCGGCCACCGTTTTCGATATCGGCCCGCAGGCCTCGGGCAATCCGGCGGGCCTGGTCACGCCGCGGCTGGATGCCGGGGGCGGGCCGATCAGCGCCCTGTTTGCCGATGCGCTCTATGCCGCCACCGACCTCTATGCGCGCCTGTGCCCCGAAGCCGTGCTGGCGCAGGGGGTGCAGCAGCGCTGCGCCGACGCGCGCGACGAAGCCCGCTTTGCCAAAATCGCCGCCCAGCCCGACTTTGCGCCGGGCGATATGATACTCACCCCTGAAGGGCTCGGGATGGCACGCGCGGCGTCGGTGCGCCCGCCGGAGATCGTTAAGGCGCTTCTGGGAGACGCTCCGTTGGTAGCCGAAACCGTTGTGCGCGTGGAGCCCGCTGCGCCGGTGCGTATCGTGACCGACCGCGCGGTCTATGAATTTGACCGGGTGTTTCTGGCCTGTGGCGACGGGATTTTCGATCTGCCGTGGGCCGAGGCGCTCGATCTGCGGCCAGTGCGCGGGCAGATCGAAACCGCCGCCGCCCTGCCACCGGACCCGCAGCCGCAGGCCTGGGGGGGCTATTACGTGCCGATGCCCGAAGGGTTTGTCTTCGGCTCGACCCATATTCGCGGCGATCGCGCAACGGAGGGGCGTGACGATGACCGCGCCCACAATCTCGACACCCTGCGCGCGGTCCTCCCCGAAGCGGCGGACAGGGCTGCGGGGGGCACAGTGTCGCGCGCCGCGGTGCGTGTCACCACGCGCGATCACCTGCCGGTGATGGGGGAGGTGGCATCTGGCCTTACGGCGCTGACCGGTCTGGGGGCGCGCGGCCTGTGTCTGGGGCCGCTGCTCGGCATGGCGGCGGTGGCGCAGGCGCTGGGGGTGCCGTCGCCGCTGACTGTGGCATCCGCGCATCGGTTGCGCCCGGAAAGATTACAGTCTGTACATAGTCATTAAATGGCCTGATTCCGCTCGCCTCATTGGAGATAAAGGACCGTCGCGTGCGGTTTGGCGAAGGAGTGATGCGATGAAGACTCTGATGACTGCTGTGGCTGTGGCGGCCGCCGGACTGACGACGCTCAGCCTGCTTCCGGCGCAGGCGCAATCTTCGGCACAATCTTCGGCACAATCTTCGGCCTCCGCTCAGCCGGAGCGTGAGGCCGTGACACCGGCGCAAAAGGAAATGCGCAAATGCTTCCGCAGCGATGATATCGACCGCTTCAACCCCGTCGACTCACGGACCATGATCGTCGAAACCTATGGCCGCCAGAATTACAAACTGGAGCTGAGCGGGGCCTGTATGGGCATCGAGGATGCCTTCCGTATTGGGATACGCACGCGCGCCGGTGCGCTCAACGTCTGCGGCGGCTTTGATGCGGAGGTTCTCTATTCCGAGCCGGGGTCGGGCCGTCTGGCGCGCTGCCACATCACCGACGTCAAAGCCATTACCAAGGAAGAAGCCGACCGTATCGAAGGCGTCACGCCGAAGACGTCGGAAAACAGAGACAGAGAAGGGACGTAAGAGGGTGCAGAGATGAAAGTCCTGATGAAACTGGCGGCGGTGGCCGTCGTGGTGACCAGCGGACTGGGGGCCTTGAGCCTAGCCTCTGCCGCGTCCGAAGACGCGCCCAAACCGGCGGGTAAGGCGCGGTGTCTGGACGCCAGCCATCTGAACCGCAAGATGGTGGTCGATAAGACGACGGTGCTGATCGAGGACAGTTTTGGCCGTTCGGCCCTTTTGAAGCTTTCGGCCCCCTGTCAGAACCTCGATGATCTCGACAAGATCGGCTTTGAATTTTTCGGCGGTACGCAGATTTGCGACCGGCGCGACGTTAAGATCCTCTATTCGCGTTTTGACGAGGCCCCGGTGCGCTGTCTCATTGAGTCCGTCACGCCCCTGACGAAGGAAGAGGCGAAAAAGTACTAAAGCGCATTCCGAAAAGTGTGACGCACTTTTCGACATATCGCTCGAAACAAAATCTGGATCATTATGTTTCCGCCAGGAATCACAATGATTTAGAGCATAAACCCGACCGGTTCCGAGCTATGGAAACAACGGGCAAACGCAAGAACGTGAAAACCGCTGACTTCATTTTCGGTCCATGCTGAGGGGCGGGGCCGAGTGTGCATAAGGGAATGTAGAGACACATGTTTGGTATCAGCAAAAGAACGATGATCGTGGCTGCCGGGCTTGCGGGCGGGTTGATGGCTATGGGTGTCCTGCCCGTGAGTTCACAGGCCGAGGACGGTAAAAAAGCCCCGCCGCGTTGCGTAAACGGACCGGGGATCGACACGACCGTTCTCGATCAGGAGACGATACTGGCCGAAGGGGCCGGCCGCGGCGGGGTGCTGATCAAGGTCGATGGTTGCCGGTTGACGCCCTATGATATTCTGGTGTTCGAGTATCGCGGCTCGGTGCAGATTTGTGATCCGCTGGATGTGCAGCTTTCGGTGCGCCAAAGTGGAGACGGCGGCTTCAAGACGCCCTGCTTCGTGCAGTCGGTAACGCCGGTCAGCGCCGAAGAGGTCAAGACCCTGCGCAAGCAGAAGTATCAACGCACGGATCGTTAAATTTACAGGGGGGCTTATGTCTCGGAGTCTTGTTTTAAGCGCGGTTGTGGCGGGATTGTCGCTGGCGGGCAGCGTTCAGGCGGAAATCTCGTCGGTAACCGAAACCGTCACGATCATCCCGCCACAGTCCTTCACCGGGGTCATTGAGGTCATTGATAATGACCTGCTGATCAAATCGCTGGGAGGTACGCACCGCTTTACCGGGGCGAAGGCCTGCAAGGGTCTGGTCGATGCGCCCTTCGTACACGTCCACATGACGGAACAGAAGATTTCCATCGGATATGGCGGCAAGGCGCAGGTGGTGTACGGCAACAGCATGGCCAGTACCCGCACCTGCGAGGTGACCTATCAGGGACAGTATAGCCCGCCGTCCCTGCTCAAAGTGACCCCGCTGGAACGATAGAGTGCAATTTAGTTTCAATTTGAACGAAATCCGCTCTAAATTTCTATAATCCGGTCGGCGCTTAGCGCTTTCTTCACTTCGCTGAGCAGGACCTCTTGTGTGAAAGGCTTTTTCAGGGCGCTCACGGCGCCTCGCGAAAGCGCCTTTTCCAGATTTTCGGGGTTTTGCGTATAGCCCGTCATGGCGATCAATGGCACATCCGGCCAGGTGGCCGCGATGACCTTGATACCGGTAATGCCACCGATACCGGGCATGATCAGATCAATCAGAATGGCATCGACGCGGGTGATTTCCAACCGCACCAGAGCGTCTTCGACCGAACTGCTTTCGGCAACGTAGAAGCTCTCTTCCTCCAGATAGCTGCGATACACGATGCGCGCATGTGCATCATCGTCGATCACCAGAATGCGCTTGACGGGCCCCTTTCGGCGGCGAATACGCTCGGCTTCGGCACAAATCTGATGCACGTCGTTGAGATCAAACGGTTTGGGCAGCAGGAACTCGACCTCAGAACGCCGCGCCTTGTTAAGGGCCTGACTGCCGGCCAGAGGCATGTCACGCTTACCCGCCGTCATGATGGCTATGGGCGCGTCTGAGGCCGCCCGGCGATAGATTTCCAGATAGTCGAGCGTGTTTTCTTCGCCGACAAACACATCGAGAACCAGAAGCGCATAACCGCGGCTGCTCAGTTTGTGTAGGGCTTCGGACCGCGTATGGGCGAAGTCCGCCTTGAAGCCGTTTTTCTCAAACAGGGCACCGACAATACGGGCCTGTGTTTTCGAGTCTTCGAGAATGAGAACGGTATTCGGCATAGCAAGATCACGTCCTTGTAACAATTTGAAACAAACCGTAGGTCCGTCCTCACGTGACTGGCAAGCTGTAAATGGGCTGAAACGCAGTTATGCACAGCTCTGCTGCGCGAGGGTCATAAATGGTCTGACAAAAAGCAAAGCCCACTCCGTAGAGCGGGCTTTCGGGTCAGAAGTATCGGGTCGGAACCGTTCGACTCAGTCATTGTCCATCTTGAGCGCGGCGATGAAGGCTTCCTGCGGGATTTCGACCTTGCCGAACTGCCGCATCTTCTTCTTGCCCTCTTTCTGCTTCTCCAGCAGCTTCTTCTTGCGCGTGGCGTCGCCGCCGTAACACTTAGCCGTCACGTCCTTGCGCAGGGCGCGCACGGTTTCGCGCGCGATGATGCGCCCGCCGATGGCCGCCTGAATGGGGATGACGAACAGGTGCTGCGGGATGAGGTCCTTCATCTTTTCGCACATGCCCCGGCCGCGCTGTTCGGCGCGGTCACGGTGCACCAGCATGGACAGGGCGTCCACCGGCTCGGCATTGACGAGGATCGACATTTTCACGAGGTCGCCTTCGCGGTATTCCTCGATCGTATAGTCGAACGAGGCATAGCCCTTCGAGATCGACTTGAGGCGGTCGTAGAAGTCGAACACCACCTCGTTCAGCGGCAGCTCATAGACGGCCATGGCGCGCGACCCGACATAGGAGAGGTCGGTCTGGATGCCGCGGCGGTCCTGACACAGCTTGATCACCGCGCCCAGATAGTCGTCCGGCGTGAAGATGGTCGCCTTGATCCACGGTTCCTCGATATGGTCGATCTTCACCGGGTCCGGCATGTCCGCTGGATTGTGCAGGTCGATCACATCGCCATTGTTCATATAGATCTTATAGACCACGCTGGGCGCGGTGGCGATCAGGTCAAGATTGAACTCGCGGCTCAGGCGTTCCTGAATGATTTCAAGGTGCAACAGCCCCAGGAAACCACAGCGGAAGCCGAAGCCCAGCGCCGCCGACGTCTCCATCTCATAGGAGAAGCTGGCGTCATTGAGGCGCAGCTTGCCCATGGCCGAGCGCAGGTCTTCGAAGTCCGCCGCATCGACCGGGAAGATGCCGCAGAAGACGACCGGCTGCACTTCCTTGAAGCCCGTCAGGGCCTGTGACGTCGGCTTGCGCTCATCGGTGATGGTGTCGCCGACGGCGGCGTCCTGCACTTCCTTGATCTGCGCCGTAAAGAAGCCGACCTCGCCGGGGCCCAGCGCCTCAACATCGGTGGCCTTGGGCTGAAACACGCCCAGCTTATCGATCTTGTACGTCGCGCCGGCGTTCATCAGCTTGATCTGCTGACCGGGCTTGAGGAAGCCGTCGAACACGCGCACCAGCACGACGACGCCCAGATAGGGGTCGTACCAGGCATCGACCAGCAGCGCCTTTAGCGGCGCCGTGGGGTCACCCTTGGGGGAGGGCAGTTTGCTGACAATCGCTTCCAGCACGTCCTCGATGCCAATGCCCGACTTGGCCGAAGCCAGCACGGCCTCGGAGGCGTCAATGCCGATCACGTCCTCGATCTGGGCGCGCACGCGCTCCGGCTCGGCGGCGGGCAGATCGACCTTGTTCAGGACGGGGACGATTTCGTGATTGTTGTCAATGGCCTGATAGACATTGGCGAGCGTCTGGGCCTCAACGCCCTGCGACGCATCGACCACCAGAATCGAGCCTTCGCAGGCCGCCAGCGACCGCGACACCTCATAGGCGAAATCGACGTGGCCCGGCGTGTCCATCAGGTTCAGGACGTAGTCTTTTCCGTCCTTGGCCTTGTAATTCAGGCGCACGGTCTGCGCCTTGATGGTGATGCCGCGCTCGCGCTCGATCTCCATATTGTCGAGCACCTGCTCCTTCATCTCACGCGCGGTGAGGCCGCCGGTGAACTGAATCAGGCGATCGGACAGGGTGGACTTGCCGTGGTCGATATGGGCGACGATGGAAAAGTTACGAATTTGGGACAGTTCGGTCATGCGGGGGCGATAGCATGATGCGCCCTTAAGGGGAAGGGGGCAGGGGCACGGCCCCTGCACCCGGAAATTTATCCATTGAGAGGAATGCTCGCCGATAATAGGGTCAGGTCATAACAGGGAGGGGAATTATGTCCTGGTTTTTGAATTTCGCAGGTAAGGTCACGAAAACTGACGATTGGGATTTCTATTTTTTGAGGCTGGATGACAAACTGGCTTCTATTTTTGTGGACATGGGCCGAAAGGCACATGCACCCGTGCCCGGTTTTTCGTTGCTATGCACGCTGCATCTGACGATGCAAAATCCGCAGGCAGATGGACTATCCAGTCAGGACGAATACGAAACGCTGAACCACATCGAGGATACGCTCGAAAAGCAGATCGGGAACAAAGCGGTCTATGTAGGCCGCATAACGACTGATGGTCGTCGTGATTTCGTCTTTTATGCCAAAGATTTGAATTCTTTTTCTAAAGCTGTGAATGCGGCCATGAAGGCATTTGCGACTTATGCCTACGAAGTCAACCGGCGCCACGATGAAAAATGGTCTATATACAAGGACTTTCTTTATCCTTCACGTAACAATCGTCAGGGCATGATGAACCGCCGTGTTCTGGAATCATTAGAAACTCATGGGGATGACCTGACCATACCCCGTAAAGTGGATCATCGCGCGTATTTCGAAACACGGACAGACGCGGAAGCTTTCACAACGGGTATCAAAGCCTTGGGCTTCGCTATCGAGACGTCTAATCACCAGCAGGGAGAGGCGGCTATTTACGTTGATTTCTGCAGGCCGGACGCACCAGAACACATAAACGATGTAACGGCTGAAATCCTCTCTCTGGTGGCCGTGCATAATGGCGAGTATGACGGTTGGGGGTGCGAGGTTACAAAAGCCTAAGAGCGCTTAAGCCCTTTCTTCCGCCGTAATTCCGCGAAGGCTTTCTTGATCGGGATACACTGTGAAGGGGCGGCCATCACAGCGTCATAGGTTGGCCCTACTTCGTGTTCCAGCCAGTGCTCGAATTCCGATTGGGTCTGCTGGTCCTTCGTTTTCATAACAGCCTCACTTATCGAAACAGCTTCAAATCCACCGCATCACCCATCACCTTATAGCCCGCTATCGAGGGGTGGATATGGTCGCCGGAATCGTAGTCGGGCTTGAGGCGCGTCGGGTCCGTCGGATCAGCCATCAGCTTATCGAAGTCGATCACCGCATCAAACGCCCCTGAGGTGAGTATCCAGCGATTGACCGCCTGACGGTCGGCTTCGTTCTGCGCATCGGGGTGGTAGAGCGAAAAGCCCATAAAAGGCAGGATGGTCGCGCCGATGACTTTGATGCCGCGTTCCCGCGCCCGGCGGATCATCTGCTGATAGGCGGTGATCATATCTTCGACCCCTTGCGCGTGGGCGGCAGCGCTCACCGGGGCGTCCTTAGTCAGGGTGCCGAGGTCGTTGACCCCTTCGAGGATGACCAGATACTTCACCCCCGTCTGGCTCAGCACATCGCGTTCAAACCGCGCCATAGCATTGGGGCCTGAGCCGTCATTGAGGATGCGCCCGCCGCCTATGCCGGCATTGAGCACCGACAGGTGCCGCGTGCGCGGATCGGCCTGAAGCCGCCGCGCCAGTTGATCGGTCCAGCGCGCATTCATCCCCGGCTTGACGCCATAGCCGTCGGTGATGGAGTCGCCAAGCGCCACGATCGATGCCGCGCCTTGTCCGGTCCACACATCGACGCCCGACACATGGAACCAGCGCTCCATGGTCTTCGCCCCGTCCAAAGACGCCTCCGCCACGCGGTTGCCTTTGGCGAAGTAGGAGACCATGCGCGCGCCAGGGTGGCTGGTCTGGGGTGAGGCGGCTTCGGGCAGGTATAGCGACAGGGTCAGGTCGGTGAACGGCTTGACGGTCAGGACCACAGGGTCGGACACATACTCCGCTCCGGCGGGAATAGTGATGGCCGTGCGGCCACCAAAGGTCAGGCCGCGCGCAGTGGTCGGGTCGATGCGTGAGGTCATCTGATCCGCCGAAACCGCCGCATGGGCCGCGCCGATCTTCAGCGGTTTGGTGCCGAACACGTTGGACAGCCGCACACGAAACTGCTTCCCGCCCTGCGTCAGGCGCACGATCTGACGGATGGTCACGTCAGAAGCGATGTCCGGCGGCAGGGTGGTGTCGGGATTGGGGACCATCTGCGCCGAGGCCCAGGCCCCGACCCACGCACCGAAAGACATGGCCTCGGAGGCGGCGGGCAGGCTGATAAGCCCGGCACCGGCGGCGATCCCCCCCAGCAGGGCACGGCGGTCAATGGCGGTCATGTTTCGCTCCTGTACGGTTTTTTGTAGATTATACCAAGGGTCATTGAAAATGACTCTTGGTATTCCATTCGAGGATTTCTCATGTCACTAACACATATGAGAAATCCTCGTTTCTTCAACGGCTGGATGCGGTCAGCATCTTCGGCCGTTGGTATTATGCAGCCATCATCACCGGCGTGAGCGGTGTGTCAATGCGCCGGGCGCGGTTTCTCACTTGAGGCGTTTCAAATGAAAAAGACGGCGCGATCCAATGATCCACCGTCCTTTTTCATAGATTTTACAGTTCGGTTTACAGCAGGCTGGCCGCGGCAATCAGGGCTGCCATAGGCAGGATACCGGCAAACAACAGGTTGCCAACCATACCGAACGTGTCGCTCAACTTGATCAGGGTCATCTGATACTCTCCTTGTGTTGATGACGACTATATATGTTGCGAGTGCGAAAAAGGTTAGGGGTCGATATGTCGCAGTGCCATCACATCCGGTAAGCAAACGCGGCGAAACCTGTTAAGCTTCGTGATCAGGCAAGCCGGAGGGTGGTATGCTGACGTTTGAACGGCTGAAAGAGATTGTTCTGGCCTACCCGGACACGGAAGAAACGACGTCCTGGGACGCGCGGTCGTTCAAAGTCAATGGCAAAGTCAATGGCAAGGTAATCCTGTTCTGGAATCCGACCTATGACGCGCCGGTGTTCAAGGTGTCGTTTGAGGAGCGCGACTTTCTCCTGGAGGTCGATCCGGACACGTTTTTCACCACGGACCATCATCGGCCGTGGCCACTCATACTGGCGCGCCCCGACCGCGTCGATATAGACTGGGTGAGGGCCAATATCGACCGGGTGTGGCGCGCACAGGTGAAGAAACGCACGCTGAAAGCCTGGGATGAGGCCTCGTCACGGGCCTGATAGCCGGAAATGTTCAGAAGGCAGAGAAAACGGCGGCGACAAAGGCCGCCAGCATGGCCCCGGCAATGACCATCGGGAATATCTTGTCCATCAGGTCGTCGGGGTTGATCTTAAAGGCGCGCATCTTGGCTCACCTCCTTTCGACACAACGGTGAGAGTTTACGCCTTTTTGGGCGGGCCATATGTACACCTTGTCGTGAAAGCGCCTATTGCCGCCCCACTGAGGCCGTAATCCCGACACGACGGCATGGTCAATGCGGCTATGACGAACGGGCAGGGCAGGGTGCGTAACCGCGCAGGACGGTGGGGTTGGGCGGTAGCGGTGGCTTTGGCCCTGCACGCGCTGGCCGCTCTTATGGTGGTGTGGCTGACGCCCGCGCCCTCTGCGCCAGAGCCGCCGCCGGTAGAAGTCGAGCTGTGGCCCATGCCGGTTATGGATCGACCCCAGCCGCAAGCCGAGGCCGTGCCCGCCCCGAGGCCGACCGAACCCACGCCACGCCGTTCTTTACCCACACCCACACAGCCTGCGCCGCGAACGCCTGAGACGCAGACGCCGCCATGGGTCATTGAAAGGCCGTCCGCACCGCCCGCAGCGACTGAAACCGGCTCCGGCGTCACACCGCGCGCCTATCCCGAAGGCGGCGACGCGGGACGGGCGGCGGCGACGCGCGCCCTGAACAAGCGGCAATTCTGCATCCAGCAGCGCAACGAGGGCCGACCAATGGACAAGGACTGCCCCGTCAGCGCTTCCAAAGAGGTCGTATTGCCGCTCAAACCGCCGGAAACCCGCCCCACCCAGCTCTGTCTGGCGGCCCGCGAACGCGAATGGCAGAAGTACCGCGAAGGGCGCGGGGCCTATCCCGGTCTGCGCGATATGGTCTCCGGCAAGAAGAAGTGCCGTCAGGGCTGGGACGATTGAACTTGTCGCGTTAACACTATGAAATTGCGCATAGAATAGAAGACGGTGCTTTCCGGCCAAGGCAGGGCCTTCAAGGTTTCGCTGAGTGTATCGTTAACCC
Organism: Asticcacaulis sp. W401b; assembly: GCF_046503825.1. NCBI lineage: Bacteria > Pseudomonadati > Pseudomonadota > Alphaproteobacteria > Caulobacterales > Caulobacteraceae > Asticcacaulis > Asticcacaulis sp. W401b. Next base: position 34,423 of record NZ_JBKFEE010000010.1, on the reverse strand, counting down.
CATTATTTACCCTGACCTCGGCCAGTCGTGCCTCAGGTAAACCGCCGCAGAAGCTGGAAATACTTACAACATCCTCGTTGAAAGACATGCCTTCTACGAGCGCCTGAAGGGCAGGAAGAAATTCCAAGGGGACTGGGATTTTCTGACCATCTGTGGCACGCTGAACGCACGGGCTTATATAGGCGTTCCAGACTTCGCCCTTTACTGTCCAGATTTCTTCATCCACCTGATCACAGCACCTCTGGTTCCAAAAGGCAGCAAGGTAGACGTGTAGGCTTACGCCGCAAAAATAGGCCAAAGCATTTCGCTTGGCTTCGGCATTGTCGCTTCCCGATCCGGGGTATCTCTCATAAATCACCCGGTGGCGGTCAAGCCAAAGCTCTACGTCCAGACATTGTCTGTTACCTTCTCCTTGGGGTTCAAAACGGGCTCGTATGGCGGGCCAGTCATCACTCGTAAAAACGAACCCATTATGAGTTGTGACGGACGTCATCCCGTGCGCCTCCAAGAGATCAACCAAGAAGGGCGTGGCTTCCTCAAAGCCGTTATCACTGAGAACTTCGGGTGTTTTTTTGAGGGAAAACCCCCTCCGCAGCCAGCCCCACATATTTGCCCCCTTTGCTGATCTGATCGGCTTTTCGTCGTAATCCCGCCACGAGTTTATGTGCTTTGGAGAGATAAACCTCACCTTAAGCCGCCGGTAAGGATTTGGTCACCCCTTCAGGGTTAATAAAAGCCTTACGCTTATTTTCGACGGAGTCTCTTGCGTCATGGAACGCCGCCATTTTCTGATGGGTGCCGCCGCTACGGCCGCCACCCCGCTGATCGCTTCGCCGCTTCAGGCCCTGGCCCAGACCGGAGCCTCCGCCTCATCTTCCAGCGCCCCATCCGGTCGTGCCGAAGGCTATCAGCGCGATGAAATCCTGCGCGCCGGGTCCGACTTCCTCGGCGTGACGGTCGAGGCGCTGGGCGGAGCCATCGAAAAAATCTTCTCCGACTATGGTGATCGCCCGACCGCCTATATCGCCGGTGAAGAAGTGTCCGGGGCCATTGCGGTCGGTCTGCGCTATGGCAAGGGGCTGGTCCATATGAAGGCCTTGCCCAGCCCGCAAAAAATCTTCTGGCGCGGCCCGTCGGTCGGCTTTGATACCGGCGGCAATGCCTCGCGCGTCTTCTCGCTCGTCTATGGCCTTTATGACGTTGAGAAAATCTATCAGCGCTTCCCCGGCGTCGATGGCTCGGCCTATTTTATCGGTGGCCTCGGCGTCAACTATCAGCAGTCCGACGACACCATCGTGGCCCCGATCCGCGCCGGCGTCGGGTTCCGTCTGGGGGCCAATATCGGCTATCTGGCCTATTCCAAGACGCGCAAGTGGTTCCCGGCCTAAGCCTCATTTCCCACTGTTGCGAAAAATCCCCGTCACAAAACGGCGACACGGCTGACATGGCTGTGTCGCCGTTTGGTTAAGCGGCTGTCATCATGGCCGCGTAGCAGCGTTCCTCAGCGGCGTCGTGTGGACGCCCATTGGGGATTTGAGTATGAAAGCCTACCTGCAAGCCGGGACTGCCCTGGCCCTTTTGTTTGCTGCCGCGCCGGTTCTGGCGGCGGAAGCGCCCAAGGCGGAGGCCGCTGCGGCTCCGGCCGAAGAGATCACCGAAGTCATCGTCTATGGTCAGGGTCAGAGCCGTCAGCTCCAGACGCTGAAGGGCAGCGAACTGTCGCTCGAAGCCGCCGGCACCTCGCCGCTGAAGGCCATCGACAAGCTGCCGGGCGTGTCCTTCCAGTCGGCCGACGCCTTCGGGGCCTATGAATGGTCCACCCGCATCACCCTGCGCGGCTTCAACCAGAACCAGCTCGGCTTTACGCTGGATGGCGTGCCGCTGGGCGACATGTCCTATGGCAACCACAACGGTCTGCACATTTCGCGCGCCATCATCTCCGAAGACGTAGCCCGTGTGGACCTGATGCAGGGTGCCGGTGCGCTTTCGACCGCTTCGACCTCCAACCTTGGCGGCACGCTGCAATTCTTCTCGCGCGACCCGGCCCAGAACATGGGCGGCGAGCTGACCGGCACGATCGGTTCGGACTCGATGCACCGCCTCTATGGCCGCTTTGAAACCGGCACGCTCGATAACCTCGGTGGCCTGCGCGCCTTTGTGTCGGTCGCCGATCAGAAGTCCGACAAGTGGAAGGGCGGCGGCGAGCAGAAGCAGCAGCAGATCAGCGCCAAGGCCGTGCTGCCGCTGGGCGAAGGCGAACTGACCGGCTTCATCAACCACTCCGAACGCCGCGAGCAGGACTATCAGGACATGTCGTTCGAAATGATCGGACGTCTGGGCCGCGACTGGGATAACTTCCAGCCGAACTACGCCGCCGCGATCGGCGTGGCTACCACCCTCAACAATCCGGCCCTCTACGCTTCGGGTCAGCTTGACCCCAATTCGGGCTACTGGACCGGCAAGGGTGTCAACCCCTACGCTGCCTACGGCGTGGCCAACCCGGACGACGCCTACTATTACGGCGCGGGCGTGCGCGATGACGACCTGATGGCACTCAGCTATGAGACCCCGATCAACGACATGATCAAGGTGTCGGGCACCCTCTACAACCACACCAACAAGGGTCAGGGCCTGTGGGTCACCCCTTACACGATCTCGCCGAACTACGGCGTGGCCAGCGCGACCACCAATAATGCGCCGCTGTCGATCCGCACCACGGAATACGACATCGACCGCAAGGGGGCCTTTGGCGCGGTGAACTTCGACCTCGGCGCGCACATGGTGACCGCCGGTCTGTGGGTCGAAGACAACGACTTCAATCAGGCCCGCCGCTTCTATGGCGAAACCCTGAACGCCCCGTCGCGCGATTCGCTGGGCTTCCAGTCGAACCCGATCAAGACCCAGTGGGAATACAAGTTCAACACCAAGACCACGGTCGGCTACGTTCAGGACGTGTGGACCCTCAGCGAGCGCCTGAAGCTGAACTACGGCTTCAAGGCGATGAAGGTGGAAAACTCGGTCTCGACCGTCACGGGCAGCGCCCTGTCGGGCAAGATCAAGTCGGACGACAGCTTCCTGCCGCAGGCCGGTATCGTCTTCAAGGCCCTGCCGGAAGTCGAACTGTTCGGCTCCTACTCGGAAAACATGGCCGCCTACGTGTCGGCGGCGACGTCGGGCCCCTTCGCTTCGCAGTCGCAGGCCATCGTCAACTTCGTCAGCCAGAAGCTGAAGCCGGAAAGCTCGAAGACGTTTGAAGGCGGCCTGCGCCTGAACCTCAGCAACTTCCGCGGCGTCGCAGCCATCTATCACGTCGATTTCTCGGACCGTCTGCTGGCCATCCAGCAGGGCGCTTCGATCCTCGGCAATGCGGCGGTCCTGTCGAACGTCGGTTCCGTGAAGACCAACGGCGTCGAACTGGGCGGCACCTGGCGCTTCACCGACAGCCTGCGTCTGTCGTCGTCCTACAGCTATAACGACTCCAAGTACGCCGATAACTACACCAGCAACGGCGTAACCTATCAGACCAAGGACAAGACCGTCGTCAATACGCCCAAGCACATGCTGAGCGCTGACCTGAGCTACGACAATGGTACGCTGTTCGCTACGGCGGGTGCCAAGTACACGGGCGAGCGTTACTACACCTACGAAAACATCGGCGGTAAGGTCGAAGGCTTCACCACGGTCGATGCGACGCTGGGCTACCGCTTCCCGGCCGATATCGACGTGCAACTGAACGTCACCAACCTGACCGACGAAAACTACATCTCGACGGTCGGTTCGGGCGGCTTCGTCAACCGCGACACCGCGGGCACGACCATGACCCTGCTGCCCGGCGCGCCGCGTCAGGCCTTCGTCACGGTTCGTAAGCGTTTCTAAATTTGGAAGTCCTCCGGGCCTCTGCTGCGGCCCGGATACACACTGCCGCTCCGGTGACCACACCGGAGCGGCTTTTTTTATAGGGAAAGAGTCCGGCCCGTTTCGGCGCTCTGGCGGCCCAGATCGAGCAGGCGCATGACGCTGAGCGCCTCTGCGGCGGGGACGGGCAGGGGGCCGGTGCCGCGAATGGCCTGCGCCACGCCCTCATAAAAGGCCGGATAGCGCCCCGGTAAGGTCGGCTGCGCCACAGGGGGCAGGGGATCGACCCCGCTCACCGGTGTAAGCACGCCGTCGCCATCTGCGCCCCAGCTCTCGCCACCGACCGGCTGTCCAGCCTTTAGCGCCTCTTCCTGCGTATCAAGGCCGTATTTGACGTAGCTGCCCAACCGCCCGTGGATTTCAAAGCGCGGTCCCGGCGCGGGCGTCAGGGCGCTGGCCTGCAAGCGCACGCGGCGCGCACCGTAGAACAGGGTGGCGTGGAAATAGTCATCGACCACCGAGCCGTCGCGCTGCTGCGCCAGATCGAGCGCGATGGCGTCGGGCGCGCCAAACAGGCACAGGGCCTGATCGACCAGATGCGCCCCCAAATCGTACCACAGGCCCGACCCCGGCAGGGCCTGTTCACGCCAGCGGTTGCGCAAGGCCGGGCGAAAGCGGTCAAAGCGCGAGATAAACAGGCTGATCTCACCCAGGGCCCCCGTTTCGATCAGGTGCTTCACGGTCAGAAAATCGCCGTCCCAGCGGCGGTTATGAAAGACGGTCGTCAGCCGTTTGGCCGCCCGCGCTGCCGCCAGCACGGTTTCGGCCTCTGCGGTGGTGAGGGCAAAGGGTTTGTCGATGACGACGTGCTTGCCCGCTTTGAGCGCGGCGATGGCCTGCGGGGCGTGCAAATCATTGGGCGTGGCCACGACCATCAGTTCGATCGCCGGGTCGGCCAGAGCCGCCTCGAAATCACAGACCGTCACCCCCGGCAGATCGGCCTGCACCTCAGCGGGGCGCGACGACACGACGGTGGTCAGCGCAAGGCCCGCTGCGGCCCGGATCAGCGGCGCATGGAAGGTCTTTCCGGCATAACCATAGCCCACCAATGCCGTCTGTACCGGAGCGCTCATCATCTCACCAACTGTAGTTAAAACTGATGCTTATACGGATATCTTCAGACAGGTTGATCGGCACTTCGTGGCGCAGCCAGCTTTCCCACATCAGGATCGTGCCGGGCTTTGGCGCCTCATAGACGAAGGGCTGATGCTCGCGCTTGGCCCCTTCCTTGCGTGGCGGCGAATTCATAAAGCTGGTCAGGCGCGGGTCTTCGAATTTGAGCGCGCTGGCCCCGTCGGGCACGCTGACATAAAACGTACCGGAAATCAGGCTATGCGGGTGGATGTGGTTCGAATGGTGCCCCATGGGCTCCAGAATATTGATCCACATATTGTCGAGCTTCAGCGCCCCGGCGGGCAGGTCGTATTCCAGAATCTCGACAAAGCGTGCCGCGTGGGCGTCGGTATGCGCCTTGAGGTCTTCAAAGGCGCTGGCCAGAAGGGGCAGGTTGTTCAATGACCCATAGGAGGTGTAGCCGAGATAGCCCTTTTGCTGCGACCAGTTTTGCCCGGCCTCGTCCTCATCGGCGAAGGCGCGGCAGGTGTCGTCGATCTCCTCCAGATAGGCCGCGAAATCCGGCATGTCCGACAGGTCGGCGCGGTAGATTTCGGTGGTGAACAAAGGCGTGACGGTGGAGGCGTAGGGCTGGCTCATGCTGCCTTTTCGCCCAAAGGGGCGCTCGCGGCAAGCCTATTCGAAGACGCTGAGGTCGGGCGCGGCCTTTTGTCCCGGCGGCGGGCCGTAACGGTTGGGCCCCTTGGTGCCGGGGATGAAGCAGAGGATCAGGATAAGGGCTCTATTTAGCCAGCCTACAGCCTCTGAGACTTGGCCCAGCGTCCGTGTGAGAGCTTCGTATTCAGGGTTAATTCCTGTACTGTTTTGCGGAAAAGCAGGCACTATCCAAGGCGACAGCACAAAAAGAAGCGAAGTGAGGAAGGGCAACAAAAAAAACAGGGCGGGCCAGGTCGGCCCATTCATGTCTTTCAGCCTGCGTACCGACAGTGCGTAGCTGGGCCATATCAACACAAATGCCAGCAACCATAAAACGCTGATAACCGGGGTATAGATAGAAAAACCGATATTCATCATTATCGGTAACAGTAAGAAATAAGCCGCAAACAGCCCCAGCGATGTCGATACCATGAACAACGCATAAGGCAGGCGCGCGGTACGCCCTTTGGTGGACAACAGAAAACGCCACATAAAAAAATCCCCCCGGTGGTTGTGACAGGTAACCTATCACTCACCGGGGGGAGGTGTCATGCGTTCAGAGCAAATCCTATTCCAGTACAAACTCGGCATTGAGCGTCATCGCGGTCGAAACCTCGCCGCCGGCAATGGCCGTATCGGACTCGGCCTTCATGGCCATGGCGCGGACCATCGGCATGGGCGGCGGCGCGGACATGGCGGCGTTTTCGTTCAGCGACTTGATGCGCTTCACCGTCTTGCCCAGCGACTTGGCATAAAGCTCGGCACGCGCCATCAGGGTTTTGGTCGCCTCGATGCGCGCCTTGTCCTCAGCGGCCGACGGGTCTTTGAGACCGAAGGAGATGCCGTCGATCTGGTTGATACCGGCCTTGACCACCGCGTCGATGGCCCCGCCCAGCTTTTTGACCTCTTCCACGCGCACGCTGATACGATTGCTGGCCTGATAGCCGCGCAAGGTCGGCGTGCCGCCGTTTTGCGGGTAATCATAGACGGCGTTGAGGCTGAGGCCGGTCGTCTGCACGTTTTTGTCGGCAATGCCCTGCGCCTTTACGGCGGCGAAGACGCTGTTCATCTTCTGGGCGTTGAGCTTCATGGCCTCTTCGGCGGTTTTGGCCTCGGTGACCACGCCAAAGGTGATGAAGGCGACGTCCGGCGTCGAGCGCACCTCGGCCGTTTCCGACAAGGTGAGCAGGGTGCCCATTTGATGATGCGCCATGCGCTCCGCCTTGGGCGCTTCAGGGGTTTGGGCCATTACGGGCGCGGCGGCGGTCATCAGGGCGAGGGCAGCGGCGGAAACCGCGAACATCCGTTTCATAGGTGTCTCTCTTCTTTTAAAATCAGTCTGGCGCTCCGGCGTGGCCTTTTTAAGACCCGGCGGGGGCGTCACGGGGCGGAGAATGCCCCGCCTGTGTGTCAATAATCCATGTGCGCGTGTGAATGACGCATGAACCGGACTGACGATCTGGCGTCAGCTTTGTCGCCGCCGTGTCTGCATGTTGAAAATACCGGCAGAGGGCTTTAAATCCTTGCGGGAGCGTGTTAGGCACGCAACCCCTGCCTTTGGTGCGGGCGTGTAGCTCAATGGTTAGAGCCGACCGCTCATAACGGTCTGGTTGGGGGTTCGAGTCCCTCCGCGCCTACCAACTCCCTAAAGACGTCGTTATTGCCGCCGTGCGCCGCCTTGGGGGAGGAGAGGCCCAACACGGCCATTATTTCCTTCTCAGAGCCCCCGGCTTCAGTCAGACGAGACCCCGCCAGTTTGCGCAGGCCATGGGATGATTTGCCCTCGGTCAGAGCCACCAGCTTCATCCCAATCGTTCGTCATAATTCGGAAATATCTACCCGCAAACCGTGCCCTCGGCAGAAGCTCAGGCTGTGCCTGATGTGACGTGTCTGGACGTGAAATGTACTCAGGCGATTGCACACACCGCCCTGGCAGTCTTGCATCGAAGAGGCTATTCACTGCGCATTCAGTAATATAGTCAGACAAATATTGCTTGCATCGAGACGGGCACCATTGCTAGCATGGAGCCCGGTTGATGGGCACCTGCGGCCCTGCGTCGTCAGGGCTGGGGTGTCGAGCAGAGTGCGAAACGCCGTTTCGGGCGCGTCTTAGCCCGGAGAGATCAGGCGGGCCTGTGTCGTATCAAAAAAACTGAAAAGAGGGCAGGGTGTTACTGAAAAAGACGTATCAGGCGGCTGCGTTTGCGGCGCTATTGAGTGCCGCGCTGTCGTGTCAGGCCCAAGCGATTGAAAAGGATATCTCGCAGGGGTGGCGCTTTCATGCGGGGGATACGCCCAATGGCGCGCAAAGCGATACGCCCGATAGCCAGTGGAAAACGGTCGCCGTACCACACGACTGGGCCATCATGGACAGGGCGGATGGGCAGCCGCCGTTTGAGGCGCAGGCCGTGGCCGGGCAGGATTCGGGCTATCTGCCGGGCGGCGTGGGCTGGTATCGGCGGCATATCCGGCTGGAGGCCCCGGAGGCGCAAAAGGTCGTGCGACTGACCTTCGAAGCGATCTACATGGATGCCGAAATCTGGCTCAATGGTGAGCCTGTGGCGCGCCACCCCTATGGCTACACGGCCTTTACGCTCGATCTTACGGGGAAGCTGCGCACGGGCGACAATGTGATTGCCGTGCGTGTCGATCACAAGGACCCGTCGTCGCGCTGGTACGCCGGGTCGGGTATTATCCGGCCCGTAAGGCTGGAACTGCTCGACTGCGCCCATATCGTGCCGGACAGCGTCTTCGTCACCACGCCGCAGGTCTCTGCACAAACGGCCACGGTGTCGGTACAGTCGCGGGTCTCGGACTGCGCCACCTCGAAAGACGCAGTAGAAAGGGTGTGGACCCTGCGCGACCCGACCGGAAAGGTTGTGGCGCAAGCGACGCGCCAGGGCACCGCTGACGTCCGGGATCAGAGCCTGACCGTGGCCACGCCCCGCCTGTGGTCGCCGGAAACGCCCCACCTCTATACGCTGGTGCAGGAGCTGAAACTGAATGGCGTCATCGTGGACGAAAGACGCACGCGCTTCGGCATCCGCAGCGTAACGATGGATGCGGTCAACGGGCTGCGGATCAATGGCAAGCCCTACAAGCTGAAGGGCGGCAATATCCACCACGACAACTACATGCTGGGGGCTGCGGGCTGGCCGGATGCTGACCGGCGCAAGGTCGCCCTGATGAAGGCGGCGGGCTATAACGCCATTCGCAGCGCCCACAATCCGGCCAGTCAGGCCACGCTTGAGGCCGCGGACGAGCTGGGGATGCTGGTCATCAACGAGGCCTTCGACAGTTGGAACCGCCCCAAGCGCGATCAGGACTATGCGCGCTTTTTTGCCGACAACTGGCGCTCGGATATCGACAGTCTGGTCCTGAGCGGGCGCAACCACCCCAGTGTCATCCTGTGGAGCATCGGCAACGAAATCCCGGAGCAGGGCACGCCGCTGGGGGTGGAGACGGGTAAGGCGCTGGTCGCCCGTATCCGCGCGCTCGATCCGTCGCGCGCGGTGACGCAAGGGGTGAATGCCGACCCGCCTCTGAGCGATGCGCAGTTCGCCGTGCTGGACGTGGCGGGCTACAATTATCGCGTCAATCGCTTCGACCCCGACCATCAGGCCTTCCCCGATCGCGTGATGTACACCTCGGAATCGACGCCCAAGGACGCCTTTGACTACTGGCGCGCGGTGGAAACCAAGCCCTGGGTTATCGGCGACTTCGTGTGGACCGCCGTGGACTATCTGGGGGAAACGGGCATCGGCTGGATGGGCTACAGTCAGGACTGGCAAAAGCTGGGGCCCTATCCGTGGCATCTGGCCTATTGCGGCGAAATCGACGCCACGGGCCGCAAGCGGCCGGCGGCCTATTACCGCGAAGTGCTGTGGAAGACGGGCAAAACGCCGGTGTCGATGTTTGTGCGTCAGCCGGAGGGCACCGAAGACCTGCCCGACCGGCAGTATTTCCCGACCACGCCGCCGCATCTGGACTGGTCGCTGGAAGACATCCACCCCAACTGGACGTGGCCCGGTCAGGAGGGCAAGCCGCTTGAGGTGGTGGTGTTTTCAAAATGGCCGGAGGTCGAGCTGTTCCTCAATGGCCGCAGTCTGGGGCGCAAGGCCGTGTCGGTCGAGACGCAATACCGCGCCAGCTTCAGGGTGAGATACGCACCCGGTCGGCTGGTGGCCGTCGGGTATCGTAACGGGCGAAAGGCGGCGCAATGGGAGCTGCGCACCTCAGAAGTGCCTGTTCGGGCGAAGGTGGTGGCCGAGCGCCGCCAACTGCGGGCCAATGGTCAGGATCTGGCCTATGTGACGGTCGAGCTGTTCGATGCGCAGGGGACGCCGGTTTACACGCAGGCGGCAGATCGTCAGGTCACGGTGCGCGTGTCGGGGGCGGGGACGCTGGCCGGTTTCGGCAACGGCAATCCGCGCGACGCCAGCAGCCTTCAGTCGGGCATACGCCGCACCTTCCACGGGCGCGCTGTCGCCGTGGTGCGTGCGGGAACCGGCGCCGGTCCGGTCTGGCTTGACGTCCAGGTCGAGGGACTCGCGCCGCAGCGGGTCGTACTGGAAACGGTGGCGCCTTGAGCCACGCGCCTTTCCTGTTTCATTTGACGCCCATTTTTTAACGCGTGTGTCGCCGGTTGTGCGACCCGCCTTTCATAAAGAAGGTTTTTCATGTCTCTTCAACGACTTCGCACCGCGCTCTTGCTGAGCGCCTCGCTTCTCGCCGCGTCTCCCCTGATGGTCGTGCCGCAAACCGCGCACGCCGAGGCGGTCGCCCCGTGGATGGACAAGACGCTGAGCAGCGATCAGCGCGCCGCCCTGTTGCTGGCGCAGATGACGACGGAGGAAAAGCGGCTTCTGGTTTTCGGCTATGCTTCCGGCGATCAGTTGACCCAGATCGACCCTTCCGTCATTCCGGGCCTCAACACCAGGGAAGTGGTGGCGAACGTCATACCGGGGTCGGCGGGCTATATTCCGGGCATTCCGCGTCTGGGGATTCCGGCGCAGTTTCAGACCGATGCCTCGATGGGGGTGCGCAATCACCTTATGCCACGCACCTCCCTGCCGTCCTCTCTGGCAACGGCCGCCTCGTGGGACCCGCAGGTCACCGAGGGGGGCGGGCGTATGATCGGCACCGAGGCGCGCCTGTCGGGTTTCAACATCATGCTGGCCGGCGGCATCAATCTGCTGCGGGAGCCGCGCAACGGGCGTAATTTCGAATATACGGGGGAAGACCCGTTGCTGGCCGCCGAGATGGGGGCGGGCCTGATCCGGGGCGTGCAGTCCGTCCACGTCGTTTCGACCGTCAAGCATTTCTCGATCAATGCGCAGGAGACGGGGCGCACCACACTGAGCGCGCAAATCTCGGAGCCGGCCCTGCGCATGAGCGACAATCTGGCCTTTGAGCTGGCTATTGAGCGCGCCAGTCCGGGCTCCGTCATGTGTTCTTATAACAAGATCAACGATGTCTATGCCTGTGAGAACGAGGCCCTGCTGACGGATACGCTCAAGCGGGACTGGGGCTATAAGGGCTACGTCATGTCGGACTGGGGGGCGGTGCATTCGACGGTGCAGGCGGCCAATGCCGGTCTGGATCAGCAATCCGGCTTCCCCTTCGACAAGCAGGCCTTTTTCGGGGAAAGTCTCAAGGCGGCTCTCTCGGATGGCTCGGTTCCGGCCCGTCGTCTGGATGACATGGCCCGGCGCATCCTGTGGGCCCTGATCGACAAGGGCGTGATGGACAACCCGGTCGTCAAGGGCGAGATCGACTTCGAAGCCCACCACAGGATTGCGCAAACCGCCGCCGAAGAGTCGCTGGTGCTTCTGAAAAACGACAAGGCCCTGTTGCCCCTGTCGGGGCAGAAGCGCATCCTGCTGGTGGGTTCCTACGCGGACAAGGGCGTGCTGGCCGGTGGGGGGTCGTCCAGCGTCTCCCCCGTAGGCGGCAATGCGGTGACGGGCCTTGAACCCAAGGGCTGGCCGGGGCCGGTGGTCTGGCAGCCCTCGTCACCGCTCAAGGCCTTGCAGGCACAACTCCCGAAAGCCCAGATCAGCTACCTCTCCGGGGACGATCTGAGCGCGGCGGCCCGCGCAGCACGTTCGGCCGATGTGGTGATCGTGTTCGTCCATCAGTGGGCGGGCGAAGGCTTTGATGTCTCTCTCGATCTGAACGGTCAGCAGGATGAACTGGTGCGCGCGGTGGCCAGCGCCAATCCCAACACGGTCGTCGTTGTCGAAAGCGGTGGTCCGGTCTTCATGCCGTGGAAGGACGAGGTGCGCGCCATTCTGAGCGCCTTCTATCCCGGTGCGCGCGGCGGTGAGGACCACCGGCCCAGACTGCCCGGCCTGATCATCCTTCTATCCCGGTGCGCGCGGCGGTGAGGCGATTGCCCGTGTCCTGAGCGGTGAGGTCAATCCGTCGGGGCACCTGCCCCTGACCTTCCCGGCCTCCGAGGCGCAATTCGTGCATCAGGCCCTGCCGGGAGGCGACCTGCCGCCCAATTCCAGCTTCACCGTGCGCTATACCGAAGGCGCGGCCGTGGGCTATAAGTGGTTTGATCTGAAAGGCTATACGCCGCTGTTTGCCTTCGGGCAGGGGCTCAGCTACACGACCTTCCGCATGGATGGGCTCAAGGCTCAGGCGGTCGAGGGGGCCGGGGAGCGGCTGACGATCGGCTTCACGCTCGCCAATACGGGGGCGCGCGAAGGCAAGACGGTGGGGCAGGTCTATGTGGCGGCCCCCAAAAGCGCCGGCTGGGAGGCCCCGCGTCGTCTGGTCGGGTTCCGCAAGCTGTCCCTGTCGAAAGGGCAGTCGCAGACGGTCACCCTGAGCGTCGATCCGCGGCTTCTGGCCGTCTATGACGAGGCCACGTCCGAATGGGTGATCGCGCCGGGGGCCTATGAGGTGCAACTGGGGGCGGCGTCGGATGATATTCGCGAAAGGGTCACTGTCACCCTTGCCGCCCAGCGGTTTGCGGCGCGTCAGGGAAAGACGGTGCCGTAGAGCATGGGAACCATCTAGGCATCCTGTCGCAGAAGGGACGTCCTGACGCTGCGGTTTGACCACGCGGCGTGCAGAAGGATGGCCCCTCCGGCGCAGGCACTGGTCGCCAGACTGGCCAGCACAAAGGGCAGGGGCGTCAGGGGCACGTGCGCCGCGAACGTCCCCAGCCACTTTTGCAGGACGAAACCGGCCAGCGGCCAGGCGGCAATATTGGCGATCAGCAAGGGCAGCCAGAAGGGTCTGAGGCGGTGCCTCAGAAGATCGCCGAAATGCGCCCCCAAGGCCTTGCGGATCGCCAGCTCCCGGCTCTGATGACGGGTCAGGAAGACGCACAGCCCCATCAGCCCCAGTGCCGAGAGGACAATGGCAGCGGCGGCGACAAGGCGGCTGACGGCCACCTGCTGATGCAGGTCGTGATATTGCGAGGTCAGATAGTCCCGAAACGCTTGCCGGGCGATGGGTTCGGTCCCCACCGTGTGACGCAGCCAGACCTGATCAATCTGTCTCAGGGTTTCGGCCTCCCCCTGAGCTTTGACGCGGATGCTGAAATGCGTGAAAAACCGGTCGAAGCCGTCAAACATCATGGGGGGGACGGCATAATGAACGGTAGAAAAGCGGATATCCGGCACCACGCCGATAATGCGTGACCGCATATGCGTGCGGTCGGTTTCGTATTCGAGCGTTTGCCCCAGCGCCTCCTGAGCCGACGCGAAGCCCAGGGCGCGCACAGCGGTCTCATTGATCAGGACGTCTTTCGGCGCAATAATCTCGGAAAACGTACCGTTCAGACCGTGCCCGGCGCGCAGCTTGACTCCATAGACGTCGAAAAAATCAGGGGAAACCGAGTTTCGGGTAAAGGACAGAACCCGTCCGTCCTTACCCTTCACCAGAGCGGGGCGCACGAAATTTGAGGTCGGGGCCCCGAAGGCCTCAGCGACGCCCGAAACCCCGTCCATCTGCTCGATCTCGTTGAGAAATGCCCTGTTTATCCAGGGGTTGTCATGGCGCGGCACGATGTACAGATGCTCTCCATCAAACCCCGGCGCGGTGTAAAGTGCATAGTCCCATTGCCGCGAGACGACCTGCGCGGCGATCAGCAGGCTGATGACCAGTGTAAACTGCGCGATGATCCATCCCTGCCACCTTTGCGGCGGCCGTGTACGCATCCGGGCCCGGCGGACCGCCGAAGGGGCGGTGACGATAATCGCCGGCAGCAGGGCCGACAGCCCGGCGAGGGCGGTGGTGATCAGCGCCATAATCGCGATCAGGCTTAGCGGGGAGGCCCACAGTTTCAGGTCCAGATTGAGGCTGTGGTTCAGATAGGGCAACAGCCGCTCGGTCAGGGCCAGCGCCACCACAAGGCTGATCAGATGCACGATCAGGCTTTCGCGCAGCACCGTGGCCAGAAGATGCGCCCGCCCGGCGCCCAGCGCGGACAACAACGCCATTTCGGCGCCGCGTTCATCGGTTTCCGCCAGCACCAGCCCTGCATAGTTGGCACAGGCAATCGACAGGATAACCAAGGCAACCAGCGACAGGGCCACAAGCGTATCCACGTGTCCGCGCGCCTTCATCTGAAGGTCACCCCGTTCGTGCAGGTGCAGGTCTTTGAGGGCGATCAGTTCGTAGCTGACGGGGATGTTGTTCGGCCCCTGCCAGTTCTGATGCGTGAGCCGGCTGAGGGTTTGCGCCACCGTCTGCGGCCGGACGCCGGGGGCCATCTTCACATAGGTATAGCAGATACTCCACAGATAGCTGGGGTTGGCGTCGTGCAGCGCCAGCACGCTGTCGGCGGAACGCCCGGAAACGAAAAGTTCGCGGTCCAGATGCGTATTGGACGGAAAATCCTTCAGTATGGCGGTGACGCGCAGACGTTGGTTGTATCGCGTGGTCAGCGTGCGGCCGAGTGCGTTCTGATCCCCGAAATAGGCTCTGGCCATGCGCTGCGTCATGACGATGCTGTCGGGTGCGCGCAGGGCGGTCTTCAGGTCTCCGGCGACGGCGGGCAGGTCAAGCACCTCGAACAGGTTGGGGTCGGCCCAGAAAAAGCGCTCGCGGGCGATGCGGCGCGGTGTCGAAAAGGCCCATTCGACGGGCAGGAGACGCGCCACCTGCCGGGCTTCGGGCATATCCGTCCGCATCCAGCGCGCCACGCCAGTGGGGGTGATGTCGCTGGGCACCAGAGGCTTGTTTTCCAGCCCGTACAGGGCCGACACCAGATAGACACGGTCGGAGTCGCGGATAAAGCGGTCAAAACTCAACTCGCTGCGGATAAACAGGCCGACGATCAGGGTCAGGGTCAGCGCGAGGCCTGTTCCGGCGATCATCAGGGCATAGACGCCCCAGCGGCGCGTCACGCTGCGCAAAACATAACCAAAGTCGCGTTGGGCCTGCCTCATGCCAGACGTCGGGTCGAAAGATGGATGCGGCCATCGTGCATTTCGACCACCCGTCCGGCGCGGTCGGCCTGACTGGGGGCGTGTGTCACGATGACCAGCGTGGTGCCGCGGCTGTTGAGTTCCGCCAGAATGCCCAGAACCTGAGCGGCATTTTGGGAGTCGAGACTGCCCGTCGGTTCGTCGGCCAGCACGATCTGCGGATCACCCACGATGGCGCGGGCAATGGCGCAGCGCTGCTGCTGGCCGCCGGACAATTCGCGCGGCAGATGGTCGGCCCGGTGCGCCAGACCGACCTTGTCCATGGCGCTCAGTATCCGTTCGTTTTCGTTTTTCAGATGGTCACGCCGATAGCGCAGCCCCAGCCGGATATTTTCAAACACCGTCAGGTGGTCGATCAGGTTGAAGTTCTGAAAGACGAAGCCGATGCGCGACGCCCGCAACAGCGCCCGTTCACGTCCCGACATCTCGGCAACGGCCCGGCCGTCAAAGCGATAGTCGCCGTGACTGGGGCTTTCCAGCGTGCCGATGATATTGAGCAGGGTGGATTTTCCGCTGCCCGACGGCCCGACAATGGCGACAAATTCACCCGCTTCGATGTCCAGACTGACGCCGCGCAGGGCGTTCACCGGGCGCGCATTTTCGGCATAGGTATGATGGATGTGGGTGAGCTGGATCAGCGGCATGGGGTCTATCCGGTGACCGGGAAGGTGAAGGCGAACACCGTAGAGGCGGACGGCTCATCGAGCAAACCGAGATTGCCGCCGTGCGCGAGCGCGATCTGACGGGCCAGGTTGAGGCCCGTACCGGACCCGTGCGGCTTTGTGGTGGTGAAGGTCATAAACAGGCCGGCGCGCACGCTTTCGGCAATACCTTCGCCATTATCCGCGATGCGAATGACCACATCGTGCGGCGTGTGGGATACGCGGACGCTGACCTGACGCAGACCGGCATTGGACTCGGTGGCTTCGACGGCATTGGTGATGATATTGATCAGGGCCTGACCGACCTGCGCCTCATCCAGCGCCACCCAGGGCACGCCCGCCTCGATCTCAAGGTCGAAGCGGATATCGGCCATGGCGGGATTGCGCGTGAAAAAACTGAGCACGTCCTCGACCAGACGGCCGGGATGCACCGGCTGCAACTGCGGGGCGGGTAAACGGGCCAGCGCGCGATAGGCGTCGATAAAGCGGGTCAGGCTGGCCGAACGGCGCGACAGGGTGGTGAGGGCGTCGCGCGCGTGGTCGGCGGCTTCGCCTGACATGGGACTGAGATAGTCCCGCGCGATATCGGCCAGCGACGAGATGGGCGTCAGGGAGTTCATGATTTCATGGCCCAGTACCTGAAGCGTATCGCGCAAGGTGGCGGCTTCGACGCGATAGATTTCCGACTGCACGTCCGTCAGTGTGGCCAGCCGGAAGGCACCGTCCTCCGTCTGTACCTCGTTGAGGGTGAGGGCGTAGCGTCGCCCGAAGAGATCGAGCCGCGGCTCGTTCGGGGGCGTCAGGGCCGACAGCAGGGCCTCGCGACCGCGCACAATGGCGTCGTCGGTTTCAAACAGGGCGCGCGCCGCCCGGTTGACGGCCTGCGGCATCCCGCCGGGGGCCAGACTGATCAGGGGCAGGGGAATCTGATCCAGAAAGACGTGGACGGGATCGCTATGGCCCGTCGGCGCAGAGGCGGGCGGGAGCGTCGCGGCCGCCCGGTCTCCGCTCATCAGATAGGCAAACAGGATGAGACAGACCAGGCCCCCCAGCGCGGCGTTGGCCCATAGCGCCCGGTTGACGGCGTCCCCGATAAAGGCGGCGCTCAGGGCCAGTGCCAGAAGGGCCAGCCCCTGCCTCAGGCGGGGCTCAAAGACCATGTTTGGCCATCCTTCGATAAAGCGAAGGTCGGGTCAGACCCAGCTCCGCTGCTGCGGCAGACACATTGAAGTTATGCCGGTTAAGCGCTTCTTCAATCAGACTTTTTTCTGATTGCGCCAGATTGCCTCTGGGGGTGTCGGCGGCCGCGCCGGGGCGATCGTGCAGGGGCAGGTCGTCAGGCGTCAGGGCTGGATGGTCCGACAGGATGATGGCGCGTTCAATCACGTGTTTCAGGGCGTGGACATTATCGGTCCACGCTTCGGCCTGAAGACTGGCGCGGGCTTCCGGCGACAGGGTGCGCGGGTGAAAGCCGTGCAACTGACAGGTGGCCAGAATAAAATGCTCGGCCAGAGGCACGATGTCTTCGACCCGTTCACGCAGGGGAACGAGGGCGATATCCATGGTGCTGAGGGCGTACATCAGTCCGCGGTCCAGCCCGATTTCGGCGCGGGGTCTGGCGCTGGTGGAGATGACGCGGCTGTTGGAACGCGGGGCGCGATGCAGATAGCTCAGCAGGGCGGGAATGATCTTGTCCGGCAGGCGGTCGATATTTTCGAGGATCAGCGTGCGGTTGGGCGTATCGTCAAGGTCTTCGGGGGACAGGGTGGCGCATTCCACCACGCTGAGGCTTGAGCGGCGCGACTGATGATGCAGGACCGTCGCCGCCAGCGACTTGCCCGTCCCGGTCTCGCCGCTGAACAGCACGGGGATGGTCAGGGTGGCGCAGCGGTCCATGGCCGCCATGATGCGGCGCATGGGCCCGGACAGGCCGATCAGCGCGGGAGGGCGGGTGGAGGCGAGCGTGTCGGTACGCCGCGACGCAAGGGTTGCTTCCACGGTCGCCAGCAGGCGCTCATTGTTCCACGGCTTCATCACGAAGTCGCGCGCCCCGGCGCGCAAGGCCTGAACGGCGATCTGAAGCCCGCTGTGCCCGGTCACCACAATGACGCTGAGGCTTGGATCGTGGCGCAGCATGTCGGCCAGACCGTCAAGTCCCTCCTGACCGGAGGTCTGCGATTTGGAAAAGTTCAGATCGAGCAGCACCAGATCGACCGGCGTAGTGGCCAGCAGGCTGAGGGCGCTGACGGGCGACGCCGCCTCGAGATAGGCGTATCCGGCCCGGCGGAACAGAAGTTCGGCCGTTTTGCGTACATCCGCGTCGTCATCAACAAACAGAAGGGTGGGGGAGGCTTCGGACATGTACGCTTTCGGACGGGGCGGTCAATTGAGCGGACACTTTGTGAGCGCCATTGAAAAAAGTCAACCAATACCGCCTGTTATGTATGGTTGAGGTGTCTGGTAAACTGCGCAGGCGAATACTGACGATTCTGTGCGGCGACGGACGAAGCGCGCGGATGTCAAAAAACGCGCAGCGCCCATAGGTCAGAGTCCCAGAGTGCTCTTTCTGTGTTGGTCTGACAATAATATAAAAATCCGGTCCGTGCGCGTCAAGGATGCCGCAAAGGACAGCGGAACAGGGGAGACGGTGGATGAAGCTCAAAGCGACCTTGGTGGGGGCGTGCGCCCTGTTGGCGGCGGTGACCAGTGCCTCTTTCGCGCAGGCTCCGGCCGGGCAGTTGCGCGTGCCGGACGCGCACCTCTATGTCGGTGCCAATTACCAGCCTGTGGACCGCACGCCCGTGCAGATTCATCAGGATATTGCGCGCATGAAGGCCGCCGGTTTCACCGTGGTGCGCATGGGCGATCTGTCGTGGGATTACTTCCAGCCGGCCGAGGGCGTCTTCACCTTTGAGGCCTTTGATGCGGTGCTGGAGGAGATGCATCGCAACGGCATCAAGGTGATTGTGGACATTCCGGGCCAGCCGGCCCCCATGTGGCTGCACAAGGCCTATCCGGGCGTGGACCTTGTCACGCAGAACGGCACACGCCTCTATGCCGCCGAACGCTATATGGATAATACCAGCGATCCTGATTATCTGAGGCTGGTCGCCGCATTGGCCGAGGCCATGACCAAGCGTTATGGCCATCATCCGGCGGTTATTGCCTTCGGCTACAATAACGAAATCGGCAATGGCTTCATGTCCTATTCCGAGGCCGACAAGACCCGCTTTGTGGCGTGGCTGCAAAAGAAGTACGGCACTCTGGACACTCTGAACAAGGCCTGGGCGACGCAACGCTGGTCGCGCACCCTCACCGCGTGGGATCAGGTGGAAATCCCTTATGGGGATGGGCCGGGCCCTTTTGAGCGCTATCTGGATCTGCGCCGGTACTGGTCAGACGCGACGATCAACGTCCTGATGATCCTCGAAAACGCCCGGCGTAAGAACGCGCCGGACAAGCCGGTCATTTCCAACCTCTGGGACAGCAGCGATCGCAAGGGGTTCGACTACCTGTCCACCTACAAGCAGTACGTCTCGCACGGGTCGCACGGCTATTATAATGGCGATGCCATCGGTGGCGCGTTTGAGACCCTGATGATGCGCGGCGCCCTGCCGACGCCGAACTGGTTTTCCGAGTTTCAGGCGGGCGGCGGTGGCTATTACGGCACCAAAGGCCGGTCGCGCATGTGGGGCTATTTCGGCCTGCTGAACGGGGCGCAGGGCATGCTGGCCTGGACGTTTAATACGCATCTGGGCGGCGAGGAGCAGGCTTTGTTTGGCCTGATTGATCACGACGACACCCCATCGTGGAAGCTGGACGAATGGGCCACCATGGCCAAAGAGTTCAAAACGCTTGAAAAACTGGGTTTCCCCCGCGAATTGAAGCCACAGGTCGCCGTCGCCTATTCGTTCGAGGCCAAGACCGCTTCAAGCCCCAAAAGCTGGTCGAATACCGTCGCCCAGTACCTGACCACACCCTATATGGTTCAGGCGCACAATGCCTTTTCGCCGGTCTATAACGACAATATCGACATCGCTGTGATCAATGTCGGCAAGGAGGACCTCAGCCGCTACAAGATGGTCGTGGTGCCGGGCCTCTACCTGATGGACAAGGCGTCGGCGGACAATATCCGCCAGTATGTGAGGGAGGGGGGTACGGTCATCATGACGGCGATGTCTGCCAAGGTGAACGAGACAAACCAATGGTTTAACACGCCTTTGCCGGGCTATCTGTCAGATGTCTTCGGGGTAAAAACGCGCGAATTCTACCGCAGGGACGCCGCTTTGAGCGGGCAGATCGGGGCCGCGTCGGTCAACACCACCATTCACTTCTATGAGGTGCTGGAACCGACCACCGCCACGGTTCTGGGCCGTTTTTCCAATGTCGAGGGAACGCCCCCGCTGGCCACGATAAACACCTATGGAAAGGGGCAGGCCATCTATGTCGCAACGCCCGCTCAGCCGTCGGTGCTGCAACCCTTATACCGCAGCCTTTATGGCCGTTTGGGGATCACGCCGGGACCCTCGACCCCTGAGGGCGTCTATGCGCGGGTGGTGAACGGACGTACCCTGTACGTGAACGCGTCCTACGGTCCGAAAGATATCCGTATTGAAGGCACGAAAACGGGGTTACTCTCCGGCAAGACGTGGTCGGGCACTCTGCATCTGGAGGCCGACGGTGTTGAGATTGTGCAATAGGCCCCGTTGCGTCGACGGGCGGCCTCAATGTGGGGACATTCAGCCATGAAACGCTTTGTAAACGTCGCGCGGATCGCCGCCTGTCTTAGCCTGTTCGCGGGCGGGCCTGCGTTTGCGGCCCCGACCATGCCCCCCGTGACGGTGACCGGGGGCCAGATTGCGGGTGTGGATGAACAGGACGTCCATAAGTGGCTGGGCGTTCCCTTTGCCGCGCCGCCGGTCGGTGATCTGCGCTGGCGCTCGCCGCAGCCGGTCGTACCTTGGCAAGGGGTCAGGGCGGCGGATACCTTTTCACCGGCCTGCGCGCAAACCGCGACATGGCTGCCCAATCCCAAAAGCGAAGACTGCCTGTATCTGAACATCTGGGCCCCCAGAAACGCCCATAACCTGCCGGTCATGGTGTGGATACATGGGGGCGGCTACTACGGCGGTAGCGCCGCCCAGCCGTCCTATGACGGGC
The DNA here is from genome assembly GCF_046503825.1 of Asticcacaulis sp. W401b. Classification (NCBI taxonomy): domain Bacteria; kingdom Pseudomonadati; phylum Pseudomonadota; class Alphaproteobacteria; order Caulobacterales; family Caulobacteraceae; genus Asticcacaulis; species Asticcacaulis sp. W401b. Next base: position 13,467 of record NZ_JBKFEE010000010.1, on the reverse strand, counting down.
GCAATCTGGCCCGGCACGGGGCGGTCATTGTCACCCTGAATTACCGTCTGGGCGTTCTGGGCTTTTTTGCGCATCCTGAGCTTTCGGCGGAGTCTGCGCACAAGGCATCGGGCAATCAGGGCCTCGAGGATCAGATCGCCGCCTTGCAATGGGTGCGCGACAACATCGCGGCCTTCGGTGGCGATCCGCAGCGCGTTACCATTTTTGGCAATTCGGCCGGTGGTGAATCTGTCGCTCAGTTGATGGCATCACCGGTCGCCAAAGGCCTGTTTCAGCGCGCCATCTCGCAGAGCGGCAATTTCGGCGTGCCGCTCACGGCCGGCGAGAACGCCTATTTTTCACGACAGTCGGCCGAAGATCGGGCGCTGACCTATGCCAAGGCGGTCGGGGCCGCCCATATCTCTGATCTGCGCCAACTGAGCGTCGAAGACCTGCACAAGGTGGCCTATTACACGCTCCTCAGCGTTGATGGCTATGTTTTGCGTGAAGACCTGACGACGACCTATACCCGGAAGCGTCACAACGATGTGCCCTTGATGGCGGGCTGGACCGCTGACGAAGGCAAGGATCTGGCGCCGGAATTGCTGTTCACCCCCACCTTTACCGCTGCCAATTATCGGGCTTTGGTGACAAAACTTCTGGGGCATTCGCCCTCACCGGAACTTCTGGCCGCCTATCCCGGCGCTACGGACGCCGACGCCAAGGCCTCGATCAACCGGCTGAGCAATGACTGGTGGGGCTGGCGCATATGGTACTGGGCCGGGCTTCAGGCCAGAGAGGGTAAGGCCAAACCCTATCTCTATTATTTTGCCCACATGCCAGCGCAACCCAAACCCTGCCATTATGGGTGCGGTGTTGGTCATGGTGCGGAAATCCTGTTCGTCTTTGATAATCTGGATACCGAAAAGCGCGACTGGACGCCGCAGGACCGGCAACTGGCGACCCGACTTGCCGACACGTGGGTGCGTTTCGCCAAAGACGGTGATCCCGGCAAAGATTGGCCGGCTTTTGATGGCCGTCCCGCCCGGGTGCACATCATTGCCACCGAAAAGGATGCCAAAGAGACGCAGCCCCTGCCGGACTTTTCGCTGTTCTTACCCCCTTCCGAACCTCAAAAATAACGTTTCACACAGGAGACTCTATGCCCGCTAAAGCTTCCCGCAGAACCCTCGCGGCCCTGATCGCCAGCGCCCTGCTGGTGCCCTCTGCCGTAGTGGCCGCCCCCGCTGCGCGTCAGGTCACGCTCGACGTCACCAAGGCCACGCAGCCGGTTGACCGCTTTTATGATCTGTCGGTCGGGGCCGACTATCCGGGCACGACGATCCGTGAGGCCAATCTGGCACAACTGGAAATCGCCGCCAAAGAACTGGGGTTCCGCTATATCCGCTTCCACGACATCTTCCACGACGAACTGGGCACGGTGAAGAAGGTTGATAACAAGCTGGTCTATGACTGGACGAAGATCGACTATCTGTACGACCGCCTGCTGAAGATGAAGATCAAGCCCTTTGTCGAGCTGGGCTTTACGCCCTCGGCGCTCAAAACCTCGGATCAGACCATCTTCTACTGGAAGGGCAATACCTCGCCGCCGCGCCTCGATCTGTGGAAGCAACTGGTGCACGATTTCACCAAACACCTGATTGAACGTTACGGCATCGAAGAGGTGCGTAGCTGGTATTTCGAGGTGTGGAATGAACCCAATCTCGACGGCTTCTTCCAGTATGCCGATCAGGAGCAGTATTTCGCCCTTTATGGCGTCACGGCCCGCACGCTGAAAGCCATCGACCCGCAATTGCGCGTCGGCGGCCCCTCGACCGCCGGGGCGGCCTGGGTGCCGGAACTTCTGGCCTATGCCAAGGCGACGCACACGCCCGTCGATTTCGCCACCACCCACACCTATGGTGTCGATTACGGCTATCTCGACGAAGAGGGCAAGATGGACCTTCAACTGTCGAAGAAGCCGGACGCCGTCATCGCCGACGTCAAAAAAGTGCGCGCCGAGATCGAGGCCTCGCACCTGCCCGGCCTGCCGCTGATCTTCACCGAATGGAGCACCAGCTATAACCCGCGCGACTTAAGCCATGATTCCTACATCGCTGCGCCCTACATCCTCAGCAAGCTGAAGGGCACCAAGGGGGTGGCGCAGGGCATGAGCTACTGGGTCTATTCCGACCTGTTTGAGGAACCCGGCCCCCCCAATGCCCCCTTCCACGGCGGTTTTGGCCTGATGAACCGCGAAGGCATCCGCAAGGCTTCGTGGTTTGCCTATAAGTATCTCAACACCCTGACCGGTAAGGAAATCCCTGCGTCTGATGATCAGGTGTGGGCGGCCTATGACGGCAAGGGGGCTTCGGCGGTTATCTGGGACTTCCAGTTGCCGGACCAGAAGGGTTCAAGCAACAAGACCTTCTTCTCGAAGCTGGTCCCCAACGCCAGGTCGGCCCCGGTCAGCCTGAAACTGACGGGCCTGAAACCCGGTACCTACCGCCTGACGGTGCAGCGCACGGGCTATAAGAAGAACGATGCCTATTCCGCCTATATCGAGCTGGGGGCACCGGACACACTGACGCCGGCGCAGATCGAAAAGATGCAGGCCCTCACCACCGACGCCCCTGAAACCGACCGCAAGGTGACGGTCGGGTCAAACGGCACGGTGTCGCTCAGCGTCCCCATGTCGAGCAATGATGTGGTGCTGGTAAAGGTGCAGCCCGCGTCCTGATGCGGTCATTCTGTGGGCCGGTCTTCCGGCCGGCTCACAGGCATTTTGCGGGGGCGTCAGGCTTCGTTGGGGGCCGCTTCGACCTGCCGCAGCGTCGCGCGCAGCAATTCCCGCATCATGCCCTCGGCCCCGGCGGCATCGCCATTCGCAATGCAGGTCATGATCTGCTCTTGGAAGGAGAGGGTGAGCGGGCTGGGCTGGGCGTGGGTATATTCCATGTGCAGGGCGGTGCTGATCAGGGCCAGCAGGCGCGTGAAAAACGCATTACCGGACTCCAGCACGATCGTCTGGTGAAACTGGATCGCCGCCGTCAGGCGCGCTTCCGACTGAGCGGGGGCCACTTCGAGCGCCGCAAAGAGGGTCTGAAGCGATTTTACCACCGCCGCATCGCCTCGCGCCGCCGTCAGACCGGCGGCCACGGGCTCGACCGCCAGACGCATCTGGATAAATTCCCGGAAAATCTCCAGAGAGAAGGGGCGGCGGCGCAGCCAGAAGCTGATTTCGGGATCGAGAAGATTCCAGGCGGCCAGCGGCTGAATACGGTCGGCGCGCTGACGCATACTGATCAGGCCCTTGCCCATCAGCATACGGATGGCTTCGCGGATCACCGTGCGGCTGGCCCCATAGCGTGTGCTCAGTTCGGCTTCGTTGGGCAGGCCCGAACCGTCAAACTCACCGGCGACAATGGCTTCACCGAGCAGGCGGTGAACGTGCACGGCCATCTTGGCCCCCGTCTCCATAAGGTCAGTCATTGCGCCCTCAAATCGTGCGGTATTCATCGTCTGTCTACGTCTAACGCATTCAATGTGCACTTCAAAGCACTATGGCGCATTTGCAAACGTGACCGTGTGGATGGGCCTTTGGGAGTCGCGATATGTCCGTATTCGGACACCGCGAACAGTTTCGATCAGGCCGCCTGTGTCATTTCGGAAATAATCACACATATTCAGCCTGTTAGCTGGGGGGCGGCGGCGCGTTATACTTCTGAAAAACGGTTGCGTAAACGCCGCCGATGTTCAGGGGAACGGAATGTACGACGACGCATTGCTGATCACAGACGCCCATCACGAGTCCTTGCGTTATGGACCGCCGCGTCTGTGCGTGAACGAAGGGCAGGTGTTCCTGTCGTTTCAGGTCGATAACCCCACCCCCTGGCATATCACCGAATACGTTCAGATCTACGCCCGTCTGAGACAGGCCGACGGCGGGGTGTGCGAAAGGCTGATCGGGTGGGAAGGGTGCTCTGTGGCACCGGGTCAGCAGCGAACCCTGCATTTTTACGCCGAGGCCCTGAGTGGTCAGGCGGCCAGCGAGGCCTCTGGGGCCTTATCCGGGCTGTTGGAGGTGCAGATACGCAGCCTGTCTCAGCTCAGGTCCCGACTGATCTGCCGCGGCCACGTCGAGCGGTTGTAAAAAGCCCTCGCTGAACAGGGAGAGCGTTCAGCGAGGGGAGTGGCCTCATCCAACGGGGAGAGGGCTTGATGCTCAGTGCGGTGCCAAACCAGTTGGCCAATAAATAATATACTCATACAAAATATGAAACAAGAGGCTCCGGCTAATTTTTTATCGGTAAATTTCGTTTTTCTTTATTTATAGCCAAAATTCGCATTTTATCGGACAATTATGTGATGTTTTTGCATCAAATATGAAAACAATTGCACGGCGCTCAAAAACATTCTTGTCGTACAATAATATAATAGTGTGATATGAGCTCGTGTCCGCAGGCGAGTCCGTTGCGGTCATCCAGTCAAACAAGAACGCCGCCGCATAGAGGACGGCTCACAGGGGAGGCATGTATGTTGCCAATAAAGTCGCGCTTTTTAGCGCTCGTTGCCGGGACGTCGGTGATCGCCTTGTCAATGGCGATGCCGGTCTGTGCGCAAAACGCCACCGAGGCCAAAGAAGCCGAGGCTGCCAAAGCCGATGGCGACGCCGTGATCGTGGTTACGGCGCGTCGCAAGGCGCTTCAGTCGGCCATTGAAATCAAAAGGAAGGCCGACACGATCGTCGATTCGATCGTCGCCGACGAAGCGGGCAAGCTGCCCGACAATTCGATCACCGAAGTGCTGCAACGCATTTCGGGCGTGTCGATCTCGCGCTACACCTCCACCAACGGCGGCAGCTCGGCGTTCGAAATCGAAGGGACGGGCGTCACCGTGCGCGGTCTGCCCTTCAATTCGAGCATGCTCAACGGCCAGCAGCTGTTCAGCGCCAACGGTGCCAGCGCTATCAGCTGGAACGAAGTGACGCCGGAACTGATGGCTGGTGTAGATGTGTATAAGGCGTCGCGCGCAGACCTGATCGAAGGCGGGGCGTCCTTGATCAACCTGCGCACCCATCTGCCCTTCGATTTCAAGGCTCCTCAACTCAACCTTACGGTGGGCGGCAGCTACGGCAGCCAGGTGAAGAAGGGGTCGCCGCGCGTCTCCGCCATGTTCTCCAGGCGATTCGAAACCGGTATCGGTGAAATTGGCGTGTTGTGGGATGTCGCCTACAGCCGTCTGCACCAGCAGAGCAGCAACCTTCAGGTCGGCGCCATGTTTGGTGAGTATTCGCCGAACTCCACGCGCGACGACCATATGGCGTTTGTTCCCAGCTCGTTTACCTGGAGTAACAATCTCAGCCAGCGTGACCGTTACGGCGCCTATCAGGCCATCCAGTGGCGGCCGACGGAAAACCTGACGCTGACCAACACCGTCTTCTACTCGCAATATAACAGCGAAGGTTGGGGTAACACCGGTTCGGTGACATCAAGTCCTACTGCAACGTCGGCTGTTATGCCTAAGCCGGGCACCCCGGTTGAATTCAATGCCGATGGCGCCTTCCGCAGGGGGAGCCTGACGGTCGGGTCCACCGGCAACTCGGTCGAGTTCCAGAACCAGAGCAAGACCATTGGCTGGTTGCCCAGCTGGTACCAGCTCGATTGCGGCGCCACCTTTGGCGGTCCGGCTTCGTCGCTCCAGTGGGATTGGTCCGCCAGCGCCGGGGTTAATCCGGCAAATCCGCCGGCGGGATGGGACGGCAGACGCCTGGTGCAGTGCGGGCCTGCGGGCACGTTTAACCCGAGCGGCGGGGCGTCGGCGTCGCGCAGCAAAAGCTCTACCCTCGATATCTCACAAAGCTTCCTGTGGACGGCCGGCGAACAGATAACGGTGCGTGGCGGTGCGCAATACGTCCGTTCCCGCATGACGGGCGAAAACATGTTTGTGGGCCTCGCCCAGACGAGCCCGCTGGTGAACTCGATGGACGTTGACCTGACGGGGTCGCTGCCGCTCCTGACGGGGCTTTCCACCACGGGTCTGCTCGACAAGAGCAAGGCGTATCTCAGCAATTTCGGCTATCATAAACCGAATAACAAGGGCGAGATGACGGCTGCCCACTTTGATGTGGAATACCGGCCCAGCGATGAAGGTTTCCTGCGCACGGTTACTTTTGGTGCCCGAATCGCCAAGCGCACCGAAAACGACGACAATGCGGGGACCTATTGGGCACCACTCAGCCAGTCCTGGTTGGGTAATCCCTGGGGTTCGCATCCCGGCGATCCGTCCTATGGCGCAGGGAATATTCTGTATCTGACCAACCCGAATGTCCGCGCGTCGGATTATGAGGTCGCAAGCTTCCCGAACTTCTTCGGCGGCGACGCGGCGGTTCCGGCGCAGCTTCTGGTCCCCAGCCAGTCGCTGAAGCAAAGTTATGACTGGTACCATTTGCTCAAGACCTATAACGGGCAGATCACCAACGGGACGGCGGACCAATACTGGACGCGCTATATCGATCAGGGGCTGAACAAGACCGACAGCCGCATCGTCAACAAGGCCATCTATATCCAGGCCAAGTTTGCGCACGATGGTTTCGGCTTCATCCCGGCGTTTTCGGGGAATATCGGGGTGCGTTCCTTCAGCGAAACCCTGACGGCGAGCGGCCTTCTGTCCACGCCCAATGCGACGAACCTCGCGCTCACCGAAAAGGACAGCACGGATTACTTCAACGCGCAGCAGGTGAAGACCGCCAATCCCAATGCCAATCCGGTGTTCCCGACGCTCTATGCGTTTGTTCAGGGGTATAACCTGCAACAGCGCAACTACAGCTACCACCGCATCCTGCCGTCCTTTAACATCAAGTTCGACGTCAGCGACAAGTTCATCATTCGGGCGGCAGCATCGAGGGCGTCGGCACCGCCGAACCTCAATGACATTCGCGCCGGCGGGACCATTGGTGCCAGATCAAGAGCGGCGTCTAATCCGCAGGCGCCTTCAATTCTTACCGGGGTCTCTGTCAATGGTGGCGGCGCGGATCTGAAGCCGACCATGATCAATAGCCAGGACGTGACGTTCGAATACTATCCGTCGTCGTCGAGCTTCTTTTACCTGGATGTGTTCGCCAAGCAGATCGAAGATCATCCGGTCTTCCATTCGTTCATCGCCAACAATCTACCTGTCCCGGCGCTGGCTTATGCTAATGGCGCTAAGCCTCCGGTCAACGCCAATGACCCGCAAACCGGAACGCCGGCAGAGCTTGACCTTCCTTGGCTCTATCTGCAGAACAAGACCTCCGAGCAGAAGGCCACGATCAAGGGCTTTGAAATCGGTGGCTGCAAGTTCTTTGATCAGCTCCCTGGCTGGATGCGCGGGTTCGGTATCGATGCCAACCTGACCTATATCGACAGCCGGAACCCGGCCCAGCAGGCCAACAGCGTGCTGACCCCGCCGCCGGCCAATGGCTCCCTGCCGGGCCTGAACCCGGACGGTACGGTGCCGCAGACCTACCCCGACCTCCCCTATGCCGGGTTGTCGAAGTGGGCCTACAACATCCAGCTGCTGTACAGCCGCGACAAGGTCAATGTCCGTCTGGCCTACAACTGGCGCGACAAGGCCTTGCTGTCCACCAACGTCAATCCGCTGTCCTACGCGACAAGCGGCGGCAACCCCTACATCCTCAATACCAGCCCGACCAACTTTGACGCCGCCCATTCCTATCCGGTGTACAACATGGTTCCGGCCTATATGGCGGCGGCGGGTTATCTGGACCTGGGCTTTGACTACAGGCTGAACGAGAAGATTTCCGTTTCCTTCAACGCGAACAACCTTCTCAATACGAAGTCGAAAACGCTTCAGGAGCCCGTGCCTGGCGTGTTCGAGCCCTACGACTTCAATGTCAGCGATCAGCGTTACGAAGTCACCGTGCGGGCGCGCTTCTAACGGTCTGAGGGGGAAGGGCGCTTCATGTCGAAGCGCCCTTACTCTTCATTTTTGTTTAGCCCCTCGCCGGGTGCGGGCTCCGCCACCTTGGCCGCCGCCGCAATGGCGGCTTGAGCGGAATGATTCCAGTAGAAATCATTCCGCTATAAATTCAGAAAGCGCTCTATGAACAGCGTACAGCAACAGGACATCGTCATACTGGGCGGCGGCGCGGCGGGTTGGATCGCGGCGGGGTTGCTGGCGCGCAAGACGGATCGGCGTCGAACGCGCATCACTGTAGTGGAATCCGAGGAGATCGGCATCATCGGTGTTGGGGAGGCGACGGTGCCGGTACTGGCGCACTGCAACGCCTTGCTCGGCATTGACGAAAATGACTTTATTCGCCGCACTCAGGGCACGTTCAAGCTGGGTATTGAGTTTTGCGACTGGGGCGTTGTGGGGAACCGGCATTTCCACGCCTTCAGCGACTATGGTCATCAGGTGGAGGGGGTATCGACCCACCATTACTGGCTGAGACTGAGGCAGGCCGGCGACGCGCATCCGATCGATGACTATTCGTTCGCCTACGCCGTTGCCAAAAACAATCGTTTTGCGCCGGGCGATCCGCAGACTGCGCGCTATCACTATGCCTACCATTTCGATGCCGCCCTGTACGCCCATTATCTGCGCGAGGTGGCGACGGGGCTGGGCGTGCAGCGTATCGAAGGCCGGATGACGCACGTTGATCTGGACAGCGCGTCTGGCCATATCACCGCCATCCACCTTGCCGATGGCCGCAAGGTGTCCGGCGACCTGTTTCTGGATTGCACCGGCTTCGCCTCTGAATTGCTGGGAAAGGCGCTGGACACGCCGTTTGTGGACTGGTCGCAGTGGTTGCTGTGCAACAGCGCTATGGCGGCCCCGGCGACACGGACCGGCGCGCCCATGCCGTATACGAGGTCCACGGCTCACGCCGGGGGCTGGCGCTGGACGATTCCCCTGCAACACCGAAGCGGGCACGGCATGGTCTATAATTCGGACCTCTGGAGCGACGATGCGGCGCGTGACGCCCTGCTTGGTGCCATCGAGGGCGAACCGCTGGCTGAACCCAGAGTGTTCCGCTTTACCTCCGGGCATCGCAAGGTGTTCTGGAACCGCAACTGTATAGGGATCGGTTTCGCCTCCAGCTTTCTCGAACCTCTGGAGTCCACCGGGCTACAGTTGATCGTCATGGGCGTCCTGAAGTTGCTTCAGTTCTTCCCCGAAAGGACGATCGACCCCGTTTTGCGCGACGAATACAACCGGATATCCACCCGCGAGATCGAGCGCATACGCGACTTCATCATCGCCCACTATTACCTCTCACGCCGGCCAGAGCCCTTGTGGGCGGCGTGCCGCAACATCGAAATTCCCGACAGTCTGCGCCACAAGCTGGAGGTATGGAACGCCAGCGCACAGATCCCGCTGGGTGATCTGGAATCCTATATGGAACCGAGCTGGCTCGCCATCCTGCTGGGCAATGGAGCCGTGCCCACGCGCTACGCCGTAGCGGCGGACCTCTACCCGCTGGAACAGATCAAAAAGGGTATGGATTTGCGCCGCGACGAGATCAGTCGATCGGCGCAGGCGGTCATGCCGCATCAGGATTTCATCGACCGGCACTGCAAGGCGGCCTCTGAGCGACCTCAGGCCGATTTAGAGCGGAATGATTTCTAGTGGAATCATTCCGCTCAAGCCGCCATTGAGGCGGCGGCCAAGGTGGCGGAGCCACCGCCCGGCGAGGGGCAAACAAAATACTAGATCATTATGTTTCTACCAGAAATCATAATGATCTAGGGAGAGCTTGACAGTCCGCAATTGGCGTTATTATCATATAATCATTCAATTTATCGCCCTCGAAGGCGAGTTGTGCCCATGGGATGGGGGCCCCTTTCAAGACAGATGTCGTGACGCCCCCCCGCAAAGCCGTCCCCTGTGTCGGCTGTAACCCCTGAAATCTGAAACAGTCACAAAGAGAGCCGTAAACGGCCTGTAAAACGAGGAAGTACCCTATGACAAAACAAACCGGCAAGACGCCCAAGGTCCTGAACCGTCGCCATCTGATCATGGCCACCGCCTGCGTGGTGCCCTTATCGGTCGTGGCCTGCGGTGGGGGCGGCGGTGGGGGCGTATCGACGGCCTCCGCAGGCGGCACCTCTTCAACGTCGTCGTCTTCCTCCTCATCGTCCTCGTCAGCGAGCGGTTTGTATCCCAACTATAATACAAATCCGCTGTCGGCGAATGCGACGGGGATGACCAGCACGGCGGCCGAGATTGCCGCCAAAATCAAGCTGGCCATCAATATCGGCAATACGATGGAAGCCATAGGCGGTGAGACTGCCTGGGGTAATCCGCTCATCACCCAGGCGCTTGTCAACAAGTATAAGGCTCTGGGCTTTGACGCCATCCGACTGCCGTGCGCCTGGGACCAGTATGCGGATAAGACAACGGCAAAGATTTCCAGCACCTGGCTGGATCGCGTCAAGACGGTTGTCCAGTACTGCATGAACGCCGACCTCTATGTGGTCCTGAACATCCACTGGGATGGCGGCTGGCTTGAGAAGCACATAGATGCGGCCAGTAAGGACGCGGTCAACGCCAGGCAGAAAGCGTTCTGGGAGCAGATCGCCACCCACCTGCGCGACTTCGACGAGCGCCTGATCTTCGCCAGCGCTAACGAGCCGGACGCCGGTACGGAAGCGAATACAAAAATCCTGCTCAGCTATCACCAGACCTTTATCGACGCTGTGCGCGCGACCGGCGGGCGAAACGCCTACCGCACCCTCGTCGTACAGGCGCCGCAAACCAATACCGAGCTGGCCGTTTCGATGTGGCCGGGCATGCCCACCGATACCACGACGAACCGTCTGATGTTCGAAGTCCACTACTACGCGCCGTCGCAGTTCATGATCATCGACAAGGACGCGTCCTGGGGCAAGATGTTCTACTACTGGGGCCGCGACAACCATTCGACGATCGAGCCGGACCGCAACGCGACCCACAGCGAGGAGCCCTATGTCGATCAGCAAATGCTGGCGATGAAGACCCACTTCATCGACAAGGGCATCCCCGTCATCATCGGTGAGTACGGTGCCTGGCGCAAAACCCAGCCGCTGGACATGCCCAAGCACAACGCCTCGGTGGATTTCTGGAACCGGTATGTCACCCAGCAGGCGCGAGCTAATGGCGCTGTGCCCTTCTTCTGGGACACCGGAGCCCTCATCGACCGCACGACGCTTGCCGTCAAGGATCAGGCGATGCTGGACGCCCTGCTCATCGGGGCCGGCAAGAAATAACAGAGCGATATGTCGAAAAGTGTGAGCGGTTTTCGACAAAAAATATCGGGACAAAACAAAATTTTAGAGCGAAATGTCGATTCCACTCAAAGTCATTTCGCTCTGGCAGAACCATCCGCTCGGGCACAGGGCCTGAAACGCACAGAACAGTCCACGGGAAGGCAGGGACCGCCTTCCCGTCATGCGAAGGGTATTGCTTATGATCACCCCCGTTGACTCCACCCGCCGTCGCCTGTTTCTGGCCGCCGGCATCAGCCTGATCCCGTTTGGCCTTCTGAGTTGCGGTGGTGGGGGCGGTGGAGGTGGCAGCTCCGGCGGCGGGGGGGCGTCTTCGTCCGCCTCATCCGCCACACCGGCCGTATTGCGCCCTTCGACCATGACGCTGGGCCTGCCGATTGTCGTCGATCAGTTCGGCTACCTGCCGACGCAGGGCAAGGTCGCCGTCATCCGTGACCCGCAGGGCGAGGCCGTGGGCACCCTGAGCGACGGGACGCAGATCATCAGTTTCGATGCCGCCGATTCCTTCACGCCCGGCACCGTCTATGAGGTGGTCAATGCCGCCACGGACGCCGTGGTGTTTACGGCGGCCCCCGTGGCCTGGAACAATGGCGCGACCGACAAAAGTTCTGGCGACAAGGTGTGGCATTTCGACTTCAGCAGCGTCACCGCCGTCGGCGAATACTACATTCGCGATGCCCAGAAGAACGTCAAATCCTATACATTCAGGATCGCCAGCGACGTCTATGCCGCGGTGCTGAAGGCGGCGGTGCGTTACTTCTATTATCAGCGCGCCGGGCAGGAAAAGACCGTGGCCCATGCCGGGGCCGGCTGGGCCGATGCGGCCTCGCACGTCGGGCCGGGTCAGGACCGCAATGCGCGCCTGTACAGCGACAAGACCAATGCCGCGACCGAACGCGACGTCTCCGGCGGCTGGTACGACGCGGGCGATTTCAACAAATATACAAGCTGGACCGCCGGATACGTGACGGCCCTGCTGTTCGCCTATGCCGAAAAGCCGTCCATCTGGGGAGATGACTACAATATCCCGGAATCGGGCAATGGCATTCCGGACATTATCGACGAAGCCAAATGGGGGCTCGACTGGCTGCGCCGCATGCAGCAGGCCGACGGCTCGGTCCTGTCGATTGTCGGGCTCAGCCACGCATCGCCCCCGTCGGCGGCCACGGGCCCCAGCTATTATGGTCCGGCCAGCACATCGGCGACCCTGAACACCGCCGGGGCCTTTGCACGCGGGGCCAAGGTGCTGGCAGGCTTTACGCCCTTTGCCAGCTATGCCGCCGATCTTCAGACGCGGGCCGAAAAGGCGTGGGACTGGGCCGTGGCCAACCCGAATGTCATTTTCACCAACAATGATCCCGCCAACGGCTCGCAGGGGCTGGGGGCCGGTCAGCAGGAGACGGATGATCGCGGACGCCTGCTGGCGCGTCTGATCGCGGCGGTCTATCTCTATGACGCGACGGGCAAGACCACCTATCGCGATTTCGTCGAAGCCAATTACGGGCAGGCCAACCTGATCCGCTTTCGCAACTATGTGTCGCCCTATGATGGCGGGACGCAGGATGCGCTCCTGCACTACGCGACCCTGCCGGGGGTGCCCTCGGCCACGGCCAATGATATCCGCACGAACTACCTCAATGGCGTCAATGGGGAATGGGTGCGCGGCAAGATCACCACAAAGGCCGACCCGTATCAGGCCTTCATTCCCGACTATGTGTGGGGCAGCAACAGTATCAAGGCTAATTTTGGTCTGCTGTTTACGGCGCTCAATGTGCATAATCTGGGCACGACGCACAGCCCGACCGATAATCTGAACGCGGCCGCGGCCTATATCCACTACATGCACGGCGTGAACCCGCTGGCCCTGTGTTATCTGACCAATATGTCCAGTCTGGGCGCGGAAAACTCTGCCACTCAGATCTTCCACGCGTGGTTTGTGGATGGCTCGGCCAAATGGGACAGCGTGGGCACCTCGACCTATGGCCCGCCGCCGGGCTTTGTGCCGGGCGGTCCCAACCAGACGCAATGGGACTGGGACAGCCGTTGTCCGTCGGTCAGCAACCTGTGTGGCACCAAGCGTCCTTCGCCGCCCTATGCGCAGCCCGCGCAAAAATCCTACAAGGACTTCAATGATGGCTGGCCGCTGAATTCGTGGCCGATCACCGAAGTGTCGAACGGCTATCAGGTGGCCTACATCCGCCTGCTGTCCAAGTTCGTT